>JAGBYV010000183.1 GCA_017628595.1 Alistipes sp. | reverse complement strand
TGGCAATGTGGCCGAGTCGGTGGCAGTTGCCGTGAGCGAGTGTTCGGAGCTGGAGTTGCGTCAGGTGGTGGCTCGCAACTCTGCGCGCGCCAGCGAGGTAGCAGCATTGGCCTCTTGCGAGTGGTGTGACGATATGGCTCAGGCGGCCGATGCCGACCTCTATATCATCGCCGTGAGCGATCGTGCCGTTGAGGATGTTGCTACAGCATTGCGCCGAGCCGAGGGCTCCATCGTAGTGCATACGGCAGGCAGCGTGGAGCGTAGCGTGCTGGGCGAGGAGCTCACAGGTGTGCTCTATCCCTTCCAGACCTTCACGGCTGGTCGCAGGGTCGATTTTTCGGCTGTGCCGCTCTTTGTCGAAGGCTCTGACGAGCAGACAACCCAGCAGATAGAGCGTGTAGCTCACCTGCTGAGCCGCAGGGTCTATCGTGCCACATCAGCCGTACGTCGCGAGGTGCATCTTACGGGCGTTCTGGCGTGCAACTTCGTCAATGCACTCTATTCGATGGCGGCCGACCGCCTGGAGGAGAATGCCTCTCTGCCCTTCGATGTGTTGCGACCTCTTATCGAGGAGACCGCCCGTAAGGCTGTGGATGCCACCCATCCCCGAGGCGTGCAGACAGGACCCGCCGTGAGGGGCGATTTCTCTGTCGCCGAGCGACACACGAAGATGCTCGGTGATGAACATAAAGCGCAGATTTATAAACTATTAACAGAATATATATGGCAAACTTCAAAGAAGATATAGCAAAGGTCAAGGCCTTCATTTTCGATGTCGATGGCGTGATGACCGACGGTGGCATTATGCCCATTGGCGATGGGTCGGACTTCATCCGCAAGTACAACGCCAAGGATGGCTATGCCATAGCCTACGCCGTGCGCCGAGGCTATAAGGTGTGTATCATCTCGGGCGGTCACGGCAACCTGCTGCGTTCGCGTATGGAGCGACTGGGCGTTACGCGTATGTATCTGAGTTGTATGAATAAGATTCAGGCTATGCAGGAGTTCTTCGCCGACTATGAGATCGACCCCGCAACGACAATCTATATGGGTGACGACATCCCCGATCTGGAGTGTATGGAGCTCGTTGGCATCCCCGTATGCCCTGCCGATGCCTGCTCCGAGGTTATCGAGGCGTCACGCTACGTGTCGGAGTTTGGCGGTGGCAAGGGTGCCGTGCGCGACATTGTCGAGCAGGTACTGCGCTCGCAGGATGAGTGGGCAAAGGATCGTGAAGGAGTATTAGGAGCAGCATCGCGATAGATATGAGTGGAGAGAATTTTTTTCGCCGTCAGAGGGTCTTTGACTTTCTGGATGCGCACGGTATAGAGTACACCGTTTACGACCACCCCGAGGCGCCGACCATCGAGATTGCCCGCCAGTATTGGCGCCAGGATGGCTCGAAGCACTGCAAGAACCTCTTCTTCCGCAACCACAAGGGCAACCGCCACTACCTTGTTGTCTTCGACAGCGAGCGCACGATGGCTATCCACGATCTGGAGCAGCGCCTGCATCAGGGCAAATTGTCCTTTGCCTCGGAGCAGCGTATGGAGAAGTGGCTGGGCTTAAGACCCGGCTCGGTGTCGCCCTTCGGACTGGTCAACGATGAGGAGAACCATGTGCATCTCTTCCTCGATGCCAATCTGCAGAATCAGTCCTCGCTGAGCTTTCACCCCAACGACAACACCGCCACGGTGGTCATCTCGCAGGAGATGTTTCAGAAGTATCTGTCGGCTGTGGGGAATAGCTACGAATATATCGAACTATACTAAAATAGGGTGTCAATCGACACCCTATTTTTTCAAATATATGCTGTAAAGTTTACCCTTTATCTTCGTTAGCGCCAGCCTTACCTCGTTACCGCTCCTGGCGCCTGTCTTACGGCGAAACTCATCCACTCCCATCGGAAAATCGCGCAGGATAATATCCACTCCGCGACCTTTCAGCTCGCGCTTAAGTTGCTTTGCGTCAAATGGTTCTATGTGCTCAATCGGTTCCACGCGGCCCAGCACATCCTCGGGCTCGGTGCGGGCAAATCCAAACGAGTTGTTGCTCCACACATCGGCCTTGCCACGCAGTGCATGCTCCACAAGGCGTGCCTTCTGCAGCGCTACGTCGGGGATTATGAGGTAGCCATACTCTCCGGCCATAAACTCACCCTGGCAGGGCGTGTTGTCAATCTCTTCGCGCTTAACCTCTATGCGCTTTCGACCTACGGCCTCGGCTGCCAGACGTGCTCCCTGCCCATCTATATATATATTCACCTCCTTGCACTCGCCAGCCAGTGAGAGCACCTCCACCGTGCAGTCGCCAAAGAGACGGAAGGCCTCCTCGACATCAAACAGCGGCGAGTTCTTTATCGCCACACGCTCCGTGATGCGACCAAGCGCAGGGTAGAGCGCTACCATATTGGGCGAGCAATCCTCCAGCCTTACCACACGCTTGCCATCGGCTGTGCGGCGGTCGGGGTCGGCATAGACCCAGTCGAAGTGCTCCTCGCACGAAGAGACATACTCCTCGGCTGAGGTCGTGATCACCTCCACGTTGCTTATACCCATGCGGCGCAGATTCTCTCTTACCACCTCGGCCAGCACCTCATCCCTCTCCAGTGCCACCACACGACGAAAATGCGATGCCATAGCCACCGCATCCATACCAAGACCACACGTTAAGTCGAGCAGCGTATCGCCCTCGATGCGCTTTGCTGCGGCACACTCCTGGCTCGATGCCTGCTCGAAGGCTCGTTGCGGTATGATGCCTCGCGCTGCATAGAGACGTGGCATTTTGATGCGGGCACGCTGCAGATACTTTAGCTGCGTAGCCACCTCGCGAGCGTGCACAACACCCCTGTCGAGCGCCACCTGCAACGGGTCGCGGTCGATATTCTTTTCGATCGCCTCACGAACTTCGGGCTTCAGGAGTATGGCCAGCTCTTCGTGTGTCATTACTTCATGAATACGAAATAAACGGCCATGATCAGGCATACGAATGCCGCCAGATGGTTCCAGTGCAGAGCCTCACCGCGGAAGAATACGGTGGTGAATACGGTGAAGATAATGAGCGTGATAACCTCCTGCATCACCTTGAGCTGCATGAGCGTGAAGGGACCACCGTTGTCGATAAATCCGATGCGGTTGGCAGGAATCTGGCACGAATACTCGGCAAGGGCAATGCCCCACGAAAAGAGGATGACCAGATAGAGAGGCCACGACTCGATAAGTTTCATCTGCTGCAACTTCAGGTGACCATACCATGCGAAGGTCATGAAGACGTTCGATACGACCAGCAGCAGAATTGTGTACAATGCTTTCATTTCGACTTGATTATAACTCTTTCGGGCGGCAAATATAGCCTTTTTTTCGTAAAGTTATTCCTCTTTGCGGTGCAACTGCCTTGAAAACCTGCTTGAAGAGGGCTTCTCCCACGCCCAGAGGATGAGCGTAAAGATGAAGAGCAGAATATAAATCGCATAGCACCACCCGCGGCTGATGCTCGCCTTAGCCCATAGCATCCCACTCCCGGCAGCCCATGTGGCAAGGCCGTTCATGGACTCTGTTGCCTGCTCTATGATCCACGCCGCGATGCCCTGCAGCGGCGCAATGGGGAAGAGAACCCATAGCAGTGTCGTGCCGACAATTATTGCACACAGAGGCACCATCAGCGGACTAAGCAGAATGCCCCACAGGCTCATCGTGCCGAATGTGTGGCTCACAAGGGGCATCGTGGCAGCCGTGGCGGCTATGCTCACCCCTATGGCGGTCATGGCTCGCTGGGTGAGTCGGCGTGCGACGTCGCGCCACATACTGTGCGAGGGTAGCAGTTGCCTTGTAGCCTGAGTGTAGGGTACAACCCACAGAAGGATGGCCGCAACGGAGAGAAACGACAGCTGGAAGCCCACGTCGTGCAGCGTACGGGCATCTATGGCAAGCATTATGAAGGCTATGAATGCCAGCGTGTTGACGCTTCGCACCGAGGAGTAGAGCGATGTTGCCACCTGCATGATGGAGAACATCGTGGCGGCACGCACCACCGATGGCGAGAAGTCGGCCAGTGCGGCATATATCCAGATGGCTGCTATTATCATCACACTTCTTATCACCTGCCCGCCACGCAGCAGCGTAAAGAAGGATAGAAGCAGGTTGAGTATTGCAAATATAAATCCCACGTGCAGTCCCGATACGGCCAGCAGATGCGCCCCGCCACTCAACGAGTAGTCCCTCTGCAACGGCTCGGTTAGGGCATCTCTTTGGCCTATGCTTACGGCACTTGCCACCATCTCGGTCTTAGGCGAAAGTCCCAGCTGCGCGATGCGGCGCTTTGCCTCTGCTTGCCATCTCCCGATAAGGCTTGCCGATGCAGTGCGCCTGTGCAGAATGTTGTCGGCGGAGATGAAAATCTGCGCCGCAAAACCCTGTGCTGCCATGTAGCGTCCCGTGCCCGAACTCCGCTCGAAGGGATGAGCCGCCGCTACCACCACTATGCGGTCACCCTGCTTGATTGGCTCATCGGACAGGATGCGTACCTCGGCGCGAGAACGATAACTCTTGCCCTCATGCATGAAGGCTACCACACGCCCCTGGGCGGTTGTGCGGCCATCCGTAATGCGAATGATGCGCCCTACCTCAATCTCC
>JAGBYV010000182.1 GCA_017628595.1 Alistipes sp. | reverse complement strand
ACAAGGTTCGGAGCACCTCTGTTTCCGCACACCCGAATCAAACTATTTTTATATGTGTCAGTCTATAATTTTCGCAATGACAACTCCTCACACGAACTCCACACCTGATATATAACAACAAAAAAAGGTTGCAGACTTTTTATCCACAACCTCTTTTTTCCGAGCAGCGCCTATCTACAGGAACATATACTTAAGAATGAACAATATAGCCAGAATATACATCGTCGGAGTGATACGCTTGAAGTTTCCACACAACATATTCAGTATCACATAGGTAATCATACCAATGAGGATACCATCCGAGATCGAGTAGGCCATCGGCATCATGATAATCGTAACGAAAGCAGGAATCGATTCGGCATAATTCTCGAGCTCGATATCCTTAATGGGGCTCAACATAAACAGACCCACGATAACAAGTACAGGAGCAGTGGCTGCAGGAGGAATAGCCAAAAAGAGCGGCGAGAAGAAGAGCGACACCGCAAAACAGCAGGCAATCACGAATGCCGTAAGACCCGAACGACCACCCTGCGCTACGCCCGAAGCACTCTCAACATAGGTTGTAGTTGTCGATGTACCCAGACAAGCACCAACGGCAGTAGCGATAGAGTCGGCCATGAAAGCATGCCTGATGCGCGGAATACGTCCTTCGGCATCCACCATATTGGCCTTGGCGCAGACTCCCACCAATGTGCCGATCGTATCGAACATATCGATAAACAGGAAGGTAAAGACCACGACAAGCATATCGACCGACAGGATATGCGACCACTCAAACTGCATAAAGATATCCGAAATAGAGTGTGGCATCGATACTACGCCCGTGTAATTGGTGATACCCATAGGGATACCGATAATCGTTGTCACCAGGATACCTATAAGCAATCCACCCGGCACATTCTTCACGGTAAGCCATCCCGCAATGAGCAATCCGATGATAGCCAGCAACGGCGCTCCCGACGTGATGTCGCCCAGCGACACAAGAGTCGATTCGTTACTTACAATAATGCCAGCATTATGCAGGCCGATAAATGCAATAAAGAGACCGATACCGGCTCCGATAGCACTTTTTAGTGACGCAGGGATAGCATTCACGATAGCCTCGCGCAAATTAGTGACGGTAAGCAGGATAAAGATAAAGCCCTCGATAAAGACCGCCGTCAGCGCAAACTGCCACGAATAGCCCATACCCATGCAGACGGTATATACGAAGAATGCATTAAGACCCATACCCGGCGCAAGACCGAATGGCAGCTTGCCAATCAACGCCATGGCGAGAGTACCTACAATGGCAGCCAGCGCCGTAGCAGTGAATACCGCACCGGCAGACATACCATCCAGAAGCGAGAACATACCCGGATTGACAGCAAGGATGTAAGACATGGTGAGGAATGTGGTTACACCCGCCAAAATCTCAGTGCGGATGTTCATTTTCTCGGAATCAAAACCAAAAAGTTTTTTAAGCATAATTATCTCTTTTTAATCGTTATCAGAAAGACCACTTTGCTGCAAGCGTAGGAATGGCATAGAATCCCTTTGCCACGAAGTTATTGGAAATCTCCAACTCGCTACCGATACTCATATTGAAGTTGTCGCAACCCTTGATCTTGTTCAGATTCACCCAAAACTGCGGCTCGGCCAGAAGGATGTGCGACGTACCCTGCCAAGCACGATGCTCACGCCAGAAATCAATAAAGCCTGAGAATGTGCACCACCCCTTGGCGAAATTGATTCCCCACACACCCGTAATCTGGAAGTTATGTTCCTCACTCGTACCTGCCGCACTGACCGTATGAGGGATATACTTATACATCAACGAAATAGACCACGTCTTGCTAAAGTCTTTAGAGTGGCCTGAATATGTCGCACCGGCCAGCCAGCTGTTATTGAACGAGCCGGCAGCATTACTCAGTCCACCATTATACTCAAGGTGCACAGAGAGCCAATCAGCCTTGCTGTTCTGCCAGAAATTGAGTTCTCGGGCAATCTCCCAATATGCGCCCTTAACTCCTGACGAGTAGTCGAGATCGATGAAGAAGAAAGTGCTACCAAATGAGTCGGGGCGGAACATCTCGACCGTAGTAGTGAGCGCAGGACGCCCATACGAATCTGCAGTCTTATCCAGCTCATCATAGAGACCTCGACCGAGGTCATAATGCAACTGGACATTCTGTGCCGATGCACCTACTGTCACCAGAACAAAAAATGCGAGAGTAAGAAGTTTTTTCATAATTTAGAAGGGTTTGTTTGAGGCTTAACAAATATACTATTTTTGATAGACAAAAATGTTATTTTTACGCCTTTTTTTCACCATCAATATCCCGCAAATTTCCAAAGAAGAACACAATATGTGTAAAATCAGTGAGGGCTCCCCACGGGGAACCCTCACCTCACTCAACTATTACAATTATCTTTATCGCTAAAGATTCTTTTTACGGATTGCCGCAAGCATATCGTCGGTCATCGACGAGAGATCCCACTGCGGCTTCCAACCCCACTCCTCGCGGGCGCAGGTATCATCAAGGCTATTAGGCCAGCTCTCGGCAATATTCTGCTTAACGGGGTCGATACGGTAAGTCATCTTGAAATCGGGGATGCGCTTACGGATCTCATTATAGATAATATCGGGAGTAAAACTCATCGAAGCGATGTTAAAGCTGTTGCGGTGGCGCAACTTATTGGGGTCAGCCTCCATCAGCTCAACCATAGCACGCAGTGCATCGGGCATATACATCATATCCATATACACATCGCGCACGGGGCATACGAACTTCTCACCCTTAACGGCTGCGTAGTAGATCTCCACAGCGTAGTCGGTAGTACCACCACCGGGCAGTGTTACGTTAGAGATAATACCGGGGAAACGCACCGAGCGGGTATCCACACCATAACGGCTATAGTAGTAGTTTGAGAGCAACTCGCCGGTAACCTTACATACGCCATACATCGTGTCGGGCTGCATCACAACATCCTGAGGAGTGTTGTTGCGGGGGAAATCGCCACCGAAAGCACCGATTGACGAGGGGGTAAATACCGAGCAGTTGTACTCACGAGCAATCTCCAACGAGTTGTTCAGCGCACCCATATTGATATTCCACGCCAGCTGGGGGTTCTTCTCGCCCGTAGCCGAGAGCAGGGCAACAAGGTTGAAAATGGTATCGATACCATTCTTATGTACCGCATAGGCATAACGGTCGCGATCCAAAACATCCATCTGGATGAAGGGGCCATCGCCAGCCAACGCCTCGTTGTGACGCAAGTCAGCCGCAAAAACATTTGAGCCACCATATATGCTACGCAAATAACCCGTCAGCTCTGAACCAATCTGGCCACCTGCGCCTACAATAAGAATCTTTTTCATATGAGATATCTTCGATATTTGGTGCAAAGATAATATTATTCTTTT
>JAGBYV010000181.1 GCA_017628595.1 Alistipes sp. | reverse complement strand
GTCAGGGTATCGAGGAGTTGCGTAAGTATGTCGATTCGTTGCTCGTTATCGACAACGAGAGCATCATCGAGCAGTTCGGCAACCTGCCCATGACCAAAGCCTTCGGCAAGGCCGACGATATACTGGCATCGGCTACGAAGGGTATCGCCGAGATCATCACCGTTGAGTCTGCTTTCATCCGCGTCGACTTCGCCGATTTGAAGCGAGTGATGAAGGGTAGCGGTCGTGCCCATATGGGTGTGGCTTCGGCCGAGGGTGAGGATCGTGCCGAGGAGGCAGCACGCAAGTCGTTGTGCTCGCCCCTCTTGAACAGCAACCTTATCTCGGGTGCAAAAAAGATTTTGCTGAGTATCTCGGCTGCCAATGTCGATGATATCAGCTATAAGGAGGCTATGGAGGTGCTGCGCTACATCCAGTCTTATGCAAGCTATAAGGACGAGGATGGCATCGTACATCAGGCCGACATCATCTGGGGTGCCAGCCAGAAGCCTCTGGCCGATGGCGTGCTGGAGGTAGTGGTTGTGGCTACGGGCTTTGATCAGGATCAGCAGGAGCTCTCGCGTCCGCAGTCTTTTGCTCCGGTTATGCCCGAGCTGGAGATCGAGTCGGAGGAGCGTATCCCCCAGTTGCAGCCTGCGCAGAACGTTGAGCGTCAGACGGCAGCTATGCCCGCCGTGCTCGAGCGCAAGATATCGAAGTACGATAATCTGGAGGAGGAGTTGCGTATTCCCTCATACAAGCGTCGCAATATGGAGTTTGTCGTGCATAACGACACCTCGTCACGTCGCAAGGAGATTGTGCGCGACGATCAGCCCGAGCAGAGCGTTGCGGCGAGCGATAATAAGTTGTTCTAAATCTGCGTTTTGGAATCACTCGGAATTATATATCAGGGCTTTACGCTGGAGATAGGCATCATGTTGGGCATTACCGCCGCACTGTTGCTTATCTCGGCCTTGGTGTCAGGCTCGGAGGTGGCCTTCATCTCTCTGTCCCCCTCCGTACAACAGCAGATGCGAACATCGGGCGATGCGCGTGACGAGCAGATCCTCGCCCTGCGTGCCAATGTCGATGAGCTGCTGGCTACAATTCTTGTGACCAACAATCTGGTCAATATCTGCATCGTAATCCTGACCTCGAATATCATGGATTCGATGTTTGTCTTCACCCGTTTTGAGTTCCTCTTCAAGACGGTGCTCGTTACCTTCCTGCTCTTGCTCTTTGGCGAGATTCTGCCCAAGGTCTTTTCGCAGGAGAATCCCCGCTGGTTTGCCCGCATGGTGGTCTATCCCATTCGATTTTTCAAGTTTGTAACCTACCCTATGGCCTATGTGCTGGTGCGTACGGGTGGTCGACTGAGTCGTATAGCTTCGCGCGGTGCCGAGATTTCGATGGAGGAGCTGGCCGATGCCGTTGATCTGGCACACACCTCTTCGCCACAGGAGCATCAGATGCTCTCGGGCATTGTCAACTTCGTAAATACCGAGGTCGAGGAGATCATGCGTCCGCGCATTGACCTGACAGCTCTCGATATCAAGTCGTCGTACGAGCAGGTTAAGCGCACCATTATCGAGTCGGGCTACTCGCGTATCCCCGTCTATGATGAGGACCTGGACAATATCAAGGGAGCACTCTACGTGAAGGATCTTCTGCCCTATATCGGCCATGGCGATGAGTTTGGCTGGCAGCAGTTGCTGCGTAAAATATACTTCGTGCCCAAGCATAAGAAGATTGATGATCTGCTGCGCGACTTCCAGGAGAATAAGATTCACGTGGCCATCGTTGTCGATGAGTATGGTGCTACGCAGGGACTTGTTTCGCTGGAGGATATCCTTGAGGAGGTCGTAGGCGAGATTTCGGACGAGAGCGATGAGGACGAGAAGTTCTACGAGCGTCTGGGCGAGAACCTCTATCTGTTCGATGGCAAGAGCCATATTGTCGATTTCGAGCGCGTCATCGGTTGCGATGAGGATCTCTTCTCCGATGTGCAGGGCCGAGCCGAGACTCTGGCGGGCCTTATGCTGGAGCTGCGTCGCGACCTGCTGCGTAAAGGCGATACCGTCGAGGCGCACGATGTGCGTTTTACGGTGCACGCCATGGATGGTCATCGTGTCGATAAGATCAAAGTTGAGATACTCAATGGCATTTCCCAAAATAAATAGCATACATCCTGCGGAGGACGCCGTGTTGCTTATCTCAGACGAGATGTTGTCGCTGGAGGAACTGGAGCGCGATGCCGATGATGAGGATCTGCGCTCGGTGGAGCATCTATCGGCTGCGGAGCGTCGTCGTGAGCGATTGATGTGGCGTCGTATGTTGCGCGAGCACTTCAGTCAGAGTATCATAGTGGAGTACTCAGCGGAGGGCATCCCCGAAATAAAGAATTTCCCCTATAAACATATCTCCGTATCGCACTGCCGTGGCGTGGTGGCCGTTGTGGCATCGCAGAGGGTGTGCGGTGTGGATGCGGAGCGCACTTTTCGTAACTTCGAGCGCATAGCTCCGCGTTATGTCTCGGAGCAGGAGTGGGCTCTGTGCGAGCAGCGAGGCTGCGACAGGCAGATGTTTCTGGCCACAGTGTGGAGCGCCAAGGAGTGTCTATATAAGTGGGCTCGGCGCGCGAGACTCGACCTTCGGCGCGATATGCAGATTGAGGATATAGATCTGAATGGTGGCACCGTTACGGGATGCGTTGCCGGTGTCGGGAGCGTAAAGATGCACATCGAGTGCGGAGATGGCTATCTGGTAGTCTATTCTTATTAAATAAGATGGTTCGTGCGCTATAAGATATGATATTTTTTCGTACCTTTGCGCCGTTATGAGTTCGCAAGATTCTCCCTTATCATTAGGAACCGATTCGATATCGAAATTGTTGCTGCGCTATGCGTTGCCTGCCATCATTGCGCAGGTTGCTGCATCGCTCTATAACATTGTCGATAGTATCTTCGTGGGACAGGGTGTAGGCCCTCTGGCCATCACTGGTCTGGCCCTCACGATGCCCATGATGAACCTCTCGGCAGCCTTTGGTGCTATGGTCGGAGCAGGTTCAGCTGCGCTTACCTCTATCCGTCTGGGTCAGGGCAATAAGGCAGCAGCGGAGAATATCCTGGGTAACGTGGTTCTGCTCAATGTGGTGCTGGGTCTGGTTATCATGATCTTCGGACTGGTCTATATCGACGATCTGCTCTTCTTCTTTGGTGCCAGCGAGCAGACTCTTCCCTATGCGCGCGAATATATGCGCATCATCCTCTACGGAAATGTTGTAACGCATCTGTTCCATGGTCTGAACAATATGCTCCGCGTGGCGGGCTATCCCAACAAGGCGATGACCATCACGCTGATATCAGTTTTGATGAATGCCGTTCTTGATGCAATCTTTATCCTGTGGCTTAAGTGGGGTATCGCCGGCTCGGCATGGGCTACCGTTCTCTCGCAGTGCGTTTCGTTGGTGCTGCTCTTCTCTCACTTTATGGGCAAGGACAGCTTCCTGCGTTTCCGTCGCGAGGGCTTCCGCTTCCATTGGGATCTGATCAAGGGCATCACAACAATCGGCATGGCGCCGTTTATGATTCAGTCATGTGCGTGCGTGGTGGTGATTCTGGTAAATACCACGCTGCAGACCTACGGCGGCGACCTCTCGATTGGTGCCTATGGTATTGCCAACCGTGTGGCTTTCCTCTTTACTATGGTTGTTCTGGGCTTTACGCAGGGCATGCAGCCCATTGTTGGATATAACTACGGCGCGCGCAAGTACGATCGTGCACTGAAGGCTATGTGGCAGACGGTGGGATGGTCGGTGGCTACCACCACGCTGGGATTCCTCATCTGCGAGATATTCCCCTATCAGGTTGTAGGCCTGTTCGTGAGCGAGGATGGCTCGGGCGATGCAACAGCCCTTATCGAGGCCTCGGCTCGCGGTCTGAGAACATTGGTGCTGATGTTGCCCATCGTCGGTTTCAATATCGTTGCGGGTAACTTCTTCCAGCATATCGGTAAGCCCAAGCGTGCTATTCTTCTCTCTGTAGCACGTCAGATGCTCTTTATCGTACCTCTTCTGCTTCTGTTGCCTCCCAAGTATGGCGTCGATGGCGTGTGGTACTCTATCCCTATTGCCGACTTCGTATCTACTGCTCTGGCAGGTGTGCTTCTGGCAATGCAGATCCGTAAGTTGCGCCAGAACCCTTCATCGGAGGTCAGTATATAAGAGCCATTCTCTCCTGTTATTCCATTTTCGTGGAGCGTAAAAAAGGCCGCCCCATAGGAGCAGCCTTTCGTCCCGAAGGACTATCAACTTAATACTTAGTACTACTTTTTCTTCTTGGGGGTTGAGACAACCTTCAGACACTCCTCGTATGTCATATCGGCAGCCTTCTTGCCTGCGGGCAGGTGGTAGTTCTTGCCCTTGTAGGCGATGTACTCGCCATAGCGACCATGCTTGAGCAACATATCCTTATCCTCGGCGAAGGTCTTGATAGGCGTAGCCGTAGCCGCCGCTGCAGCCTTCTGCTGTGAGATAAGCTCCACGGCGCGCTCATACTGAATAGTGTATGGGTCGTCGCTCTTGGTAAGCGATGCGAACGAGTTGCCGTAGCGAACATAGGGGCCGAACTTACCGATGCCGACCATCAGATCCTGACCCTCATACTTACCCAGGTTGCGTGGCAGTGCGAAGAGCTCGAGTGCCTCCTCCAGTGTGATTGACTCGATGAGCTGACCCTTCTTCAGCGATGCGAAGCGGTTCTTGCCACCCTCCTCGGCCTCGATCTCCACCATAGGACCATAACGACCGATACGTGCCTTGACCATCTTGCCCGATGCGGGGTCGATGCCGAGCTCGCGTATCAGCGAATTCTTGTCGGTCTGCGTCTCGATGGCGCGGTCAACCATAGTGTGGAAGGGCGAGTAGAAGTGCATGATCATATCGTCCCACGTCATCTCGCCATTGGCGATCTGGTCAAACTCCTTCTCCACCGATGCGGTGAAGTTGTAGTCCATGATCTGCGCAAACTGTGTCTCCAGGTAATCGTTTACAACCATACCGATGTCGGTGGGAGCCAGACGGTTCTTCTCCTTGCCGAAAGATTCGCTATGCTGCTTCTCGCTGATTTTGCCCGATGTTGAGAGTGTGAGCGAGAGGTATGAACGCTTCTGTCCCTCCTTGTTCTGCTTCACTACATAGCCACGGTTGATGATGGTGGTGATGGTGGGAGCGTAGGTTGAGGGACGGCCGATGCCGAGCTCCTCAAGGCGCTTTACGAGCGATGCCTCGTTATATCGTGCGGGTGCAACGGTGAAACGCTCCGTAGCCACAATCTGGCCCGAGGTAACCTTGTCGCCTACCTGCATCTTCGGCAGTATTGCCTCGCTCTGCTCCGTTGTCTGATCCTCATCCGTAGACTCAGAGTACAGACGCAGGAAGCCGTCAAAGCGTACCACCTCGCCCGTAGCGGCAAATTGCCATTTCGTGCCATCCATGTCGATTGCCACGGTGGTGCGATCCACCTCGGCGGCAACCATCTGTGATGCTACGGTACGCTTCCAGATCAGGTCGTAGAGTCGTGTCTCGGCTGTCGTACCCTCGATCTGCTGACGATCTATGTATGAGGGGCGGATGGCCTCGTGAGCCTCCTGTGCGCCCTTGGTCTTGGTCTTGTAGTTGTGTGCGGCAGAGTATTTGTCACCAAAGAGCGACGAGATCTGCGTCTTGCACTGTGCGATAGCCTGTGCCGAGAGGTTCACCGAGTCGGTACGCATATAGGTGATAAGTCCCTGCTCGTAGAGGTGCTGTGCCACCGACATAGTCTGTGCTACCGACATACCCAGCTTACGACCTGCCTCCTGCTGGAGTGTCGATGTGGTGAAGGGCGCTGCCGGGTAACGCTTCGTGGGCTTCTCCTCGGCCTTTGCTACTGTGAATGTTGCATTGGTGCAGCTTGCAAGGAACGCCTCAGCCTCAGCCTTGGTATCAAAGCGCTGTGTAAGCTCAGCCTTGAAGAGGGTGTGGTTGTCGTCCGTAGTGTAGAACTGCGCCACTACACGGAAGTAGGGCGTAGAGTTGAAGGCAATGATCTCGCGCTCGCGCTCAACGATAAGGCGTACGGCAACACTCTGCACACGGCCTGCCGAGAGTGACGGCTTGATCTTCTTCCACAATACGGGCGAGAGCTCGAATCCTACGATACGATCCAGCACGCGGCGAGCCTGCTGCGCATTGACCAGATTCATGTCGATAGTGCGGGGATTCTCTATGGCGTTGAGAATGGCATTCTTGGTAATCTCGTGGAATACAATACGCTTGGTCTTGTCGATGGGAAGATCCAGCACCTCGGCCAGATGCCATGCGATGGCCTCTCCCTCGCGGTCCTCATCGGATGCCAGCCATACGGTCTGCACGCTCTTTGCCAGGCGTGAGAGCTCGTCCACAACCTTACGCTTGTCGGGTAACACCTCGTAGTCGGGTGAGAAACCCTCCTCGATCTTTACGCCGAGGCCCTTCTTGGCCAGGTCGCGGATGTGACCGAAGCTCGATTTTACCACATAATCCTTTCCCAGAAATCGCTCGATGGTCTTTGCCTTTGCCGGAGACTCGACGATAACTAAATTCTCTTGCATTTACACTTTATTCTTAAATACGACAAAAACCTATGTGCGTGCCATAGGTTTGTCGTCGATCGTTATCTTATTCTATTTCACCAATGTATAGGTGAGTTCCAATTCTATGCTTGCGTTGTTGAGTTCGTGATTGCTGCCTTGCAGTATCGATCTCGACAATGTAAACTGGTCGTATGCCTCGGGTGCGATGTAAACCGTTCGGGGCGCGAGCAGTTTCGTTAGATCTACGTTGCCGTTCGCATCGGGCTCCAGGGCCAGCAGCGCATTCATCAACTCCTGAATGTAGGCCGAGATATTCATCTCATACATTGCACGGCTGCGGTTCAGGTAGCCGTTGTAGTGTATCGTAGTACCGCTCTCCTCCTGCTCAAACATGTAGTCGAGCACGGGAGTGAGGTTCTTGTAATCGGTGTAAAGACCCAGACGGGGTACGGCCTTGTTCATAGCATCAGCCAGAGCAAGGGGATCCAGCTTCGCGTAGTCGTAATCCGACTCCTCGAGGTAGAACTTCAACTGCGCCTGATTGATGGCTGCAGAGATGTAATCGTCGTCGTCGCTGTTGATGTTGCGCAGCGAGAGCAGGAACTCATCCGTGAAGTAGAGCTCTGTCACCACGCCACCACAGCCGTCCACGTAGGCGATCTGTACCTCGGCACGCTCCTCCAGCGTCTCGTCCATAGGCAGGTTAGCGAGCTGCGTAGTCGAGTAGTCGTGCTTAACGCTCTGCGCCCACACATTACCCCAGTCACCCGAGTAAGTGTTGCGGAATACGTACGATATGTCGAGTGTATCGGTTACGATGTCGGCATCGGCGCCGGCATTGCGTACACGACCGAAGAGTCGCATGTTTGTGTCGGTGATTGAGAGCGAATATACAGCCGCATCCTCGGGATTATCCGCAGCAGGCTCAATCCATACACCCTTGAAGGTCTTCAGGAAGAGTGAATCCGACTTGTACACCCCCACATTGTTGTTCGCCAGGCCATTCTCATCGAGCTTGTCCATGCAGAGCAGGCGATTGATGAAATCCTTCGTAGCTGCAGTCTCCTTCATTCGGATGTTGACATTGTCGGTGTAGATGTTATTCTCCGGATCGGGGAACGTAAAGGTGAAGATAGGCTCGGCGTCAGCCTTGATGTGGCCGCTCTTGCGAGCATCGTATGAGGTGTAGAATACCGTATCGGTAGCACCGTCGGCCACCAGATCCTGCTCCAGCCAATATACATTGAACTTGATGGGCTTGGTGGTATCGCCGGCAAATGTATCCACGAGCAGCTGCATAACCATAGAGTCGTAGATGGGACGATAGCCAAAACCTACCGAGTCATCGGGCAAGACCATGTGCAGGAACTGACTCACAAAACCCATGCGGCGCACGCCGAAGCGCTCATCGCGCTCCACGCCGATGATGAACTGCTTGACGTCGTTGGATTTTACGGAGTCGGTACGGAAAAGACGCGTCTCAAAAATGCGGCAGGGAGTCTCCTCCTGCTCTGCCTCACGCATCATACCCGCCTTATATGAGCGTGTGCGCATGACCATCTGCTGGTTTGAGGGTGCAAACTCCTCGCCGAGAGTGTAGTCGGCCGTGGTGGTACAACCCGTAAAGGTCATTATCATCACGATAATGACTACCGCCGCAGAGGCGCACATACTCTTTATCTTATTGTAACTCTTCATAGAATCGGTTATAATTATCGAACATCTCCGCCTGTTCGCACTCCTTGTACTCGAGCATGGGCTTGCCGCTGCAGCGGGCATACTCCACAAGCGAGGGATCAGCATCTGCCGAAGCCACAACTACAGCATCAGCATAATCAATAACGAAACGATAGAGATTTTCGTATGAGGGG
>JAGBYV010000180.1 GCA_017628595.1 Alistipes sp. | reverse complement strand
TCACTGCATCGCACAACCCCAAGCAGTGGAACGCCCTGAAACTACTGAACGAAAAGGGAGAGTTCCTCAATGACGACGAGGGCAAGCGAGTGCTGGCTCTGGACGAGGATGAGGGCTTCACATTCCCCGATGTTAATGGCATAGGCAAAGTAATTCTTCGTGAGGACTTTAACCCCACTCACATTCAGCAGGTGTTGAGCCTCGAGAAGGTCGATGTAGAGGGCATCAAAGCACGCAAGTTCAAGGTCGTAGTCGATGCCGTAAACTCTATCGGTGGCGTGGTTATCCCCGCCCTTTTGCGCGAGCTGGGCTGCGAGGTTGTAGAGCTTTACTGCACTCCCGACGGAGAGTTTGCACACAACCCCGAGCCGTTGGCTGAGAACCTGAAGGAGATCTCTCGCGTAGTGGTAGAGGAGGGAGCCGACCTGGGTGTTGTAGTGGATCCCGATGTGGATC
The DNA here is from genome assembly GCA_017628595.1 of Alistipes sp. Classification (GTDB taxonomy): domain Bacteria; phylum Bacteroidota; class Bacteroidia; order Bacteroidales; family Rikenellaceae; genus Alistipes. Next base: position 4,320 of record JAGBYV010000180.1, on the reverse strand, counting down.
GTCTGGCGCTGGTAAATGAGGATGGCACAATGTTTGGCGAGGAGTACACTCTGGTGGCCGTTGCCGACTACATCCTTTCGCAGACGGTGGGTAATACCGTATCAAACCTTAGCTCTTCACGCGCATTGAGCGACGTTACCGTAGCACACGGTGGCGAGTACACAGCCGCTGCTGTTGGCGAGGTGAACGTTACGACGAAGATGAAGGAGGTAGGTGCCGTGATCGGTGGCGAGGGCAATGGCGGAGTGATCTACCCTGCGCTGCACTACGGTCGCGATGCACTGGTAGGTGTGGCGTTGTTCCTGAGCCTGTTGGTTAAGAAGGGCTGCACAATGACTGAGCTGCGTGCGACATACCCCGCATACTACGCTTCGAAGAACAAGATTCAGCTTACGCCCGAGATCGACGTAGATAAGGTACTGCGTGAGATGAAGGAGCGTTACTCGGCTGAGCGCGTGAACGATATCGACGGCGTGAAGATCGACTTTGCCGAGAACTGGGTACACCTTCGCAAGTCCAACACCGAGCCTATCGTACGTGTATATACCGAGGCTAAGTCGCAGGCCGAGGCTGATGCTTTGGCAGAGCGCTTCATGGCCGAGATCGCAGAGATTTGCGGTCTGTAATGGATGAGAACCTGAAACTAAACCTAATAGAAAAAGATGGAAAAAGTAAAGAGTTATATCGACGCTAACAAAGAGCGTTTCCTGGAGGAGTTGTTCGACCTTCTGCGTATCCCCTCGATCAGCGCACAGTCGGAGCATAAGCCCGACATGGTACGTTGTGCCGAGTGGTTGGCCACATCGCTCGTAAAGGCGGGTGCCGACCGTGCCGAGGTGATGCCTACGGATGGCAACCCTGTAGTATATGCCGAGAAGATCATCTCGCCCGAGGCAAAGACCGTGCTGGTGTATGGACACTACGATGTTATGCCCGTCGACCCACGTGAGGAGTGGCGCACAGATCCCTTTGAGCCCGTAGTGAAGGATGGCCGCATATGGGGTCGTGGTGCTGACGACGACAAGGGTCAGCTCTTCATGCACGCCAAGGCTTTTGAGGCTATGTGCGAAACGGACTCGCTGCCCTGCAACGTGAAGTTTATGCTCGAGGGTGAGGAGGAGATTGGTTCACCCAGCCTCTATAAGTTCTGCGAGGAGTACAAGGAGATGCTGAAGGCCGACATCATTCTGGTGTCGGATACTTCGATGATCTCGATGCAGACACCCTCAATCACCTGCGGTCTGCGTGGTCTGACATATATGGAGGTGGAGGTTGTAGGTCCTAACAAGGACTTGCACTCGGGTCTGTTCGGTGGCGCTGTGGCAAATCCTGCCAATGTGCTCACGAAGCTGGTTGCTTCATTAGTTGACGAGCGTGGCCGCGTGACCATCCCCGGCTTCTACGACGATGTAAGAGAGCTCACCCCCGCCGAGCGTGAGGCATTCAATGAGGCTCCGTTCAACCTGGATAATTATAAGCGCTCACTCGATATTGACGATGTGGCTGGCGAGGCTGGTTACACCACCATCGAGCGCACAGGTGTGCGTCCTTCGCTGGATGTGAATGGTATCTGGGGTGGCTATATTGAGGAGGGAACAAAGACAGTTATCCCCTCGCGTGCATCGGCAAAGATCTCGATGCGACTGGTGCCCAATCAGGACTTCGAGAAGATTGGCGAACTCTTCGAGAAGCACTTCCGCGCGATTGCACCCGCTTCGGTTAAGGTAAATGTAAAGTATCTGCACGGCGGAGCTCCCTACGTTTCACCCACCGATATGGCGGCATACAAGGCGGCCGAGCAGGCTATCGTCGATACCTTCGGCAAGAAGCCGTTGCCCTTCTACTCGGGTGGTTCGATTCCCATCATCAGCGGTTTCGAGCGCATTCTGGGCATTAAGTCGCTGCTCATCGGCTTCGGCCTGGCAGAGGATGCCATCCACTCGCCCAACGAGAGCTACGGACTTGAACAATTTGATAAGGGTGTGAATACTATACCTCTCTTCTACAAGTATTTTGCAGAGGCTGAGTAACGCAACACTTTAATAGTAAAAAGGCTGTCGGACCTATGTGGTTTGACAGCTTTTTTTATTGCCCGTTTTACATTTGGAACAAGAGATGCAGTAGAGATGTAAAACTGCAGGACAATGATTAAAGAGAATATTTTACAGACCATCGGCTCAACGCCCATGGTACGGATCAATGGGCTGAATCCGAATCCGAGAGTGAAGATCTACGCCAAGCTGGAGGGGTTCAACCCTACGGGCAGCATCAAGGATCGTATCGCACTGCGTATGGTCGAGCAGGCCGAGCTTAAGGGGCGACTCACCCCGGGCATGACAATACTTGAGCCCACGTCGGGCAACACGGGCATAGGACTTGCCATCGTAGGCATAGTGAAGGGATACGATGTGGTGATTGTAATGAGTGAGGCGGTGTCGGTTGAGCGGCGCAAGATTCTGCGAGCTTGTGGTGCGAAGGTTATCCTAACGCCAGCCACGGAGGGTACCGATGGAGCGATACGCCTTGCCCGCGAGATGTATGCAGCCCACCCCGAGCTATACTTTATGCCCGACCAGTTTGCCAATGCTGCCAACTACCTGGCGCACTACGAGCGCACAGCGATAGAGATATGGCAGGCGTGTGAGGGGAAGATTGATTATTTTGTCTCGGCCGTGGGTACGTCGGGGACGCTGATGGGCGTGTCACGCTTTCTGCGCACAATGAAGCCCGACATAAAGATAGTATGCGCCCACCCCACTCGCGGACACTATATACAGGGGCTAAAGAATATGGAGGAGGCTATCGTACCCGACATTTACGATGAGTCGCTGATCGACAGACAGGAGATGATCGATAGCGAGGAGGCAATCGAGATGGCGCGACAGATAATCGCTCGTGAAGGTATTTTTGCCGGCATGAGTAGCGGAGCAGCAATGCTGGCAGCACGTCGCACGGCCGAGCGCATTGAGCGTGGTAATATAGTTGTACTCTTTGCAGACAGAGCCGAGAAATATCTCTCGACAAAGATGTTCGAGCCTTTTGGCGATTAACTCCTTAGTCGTCGCCACAGCGTGCGGGCGGAGAGCACACAGAGAACAATGCTCGCCAACAGCACAAGGCGGATAAGCAGGTTGCTATCATCACTCCAAAGCGATGGCGCGAGCAAGCCAACAAGGTATAGGGCCACACAAAGGCTCATTACAGGCAGGAGTAGTCTTCTAATAAAAATCTTTTTCATAATAAAAGAACGAAGCGAAACCCTCATGAGATTTCGCTTCGTTTTGAATTAGTTTAGAGTATTTACTCTGCATCCTCCCATACGCCAAGCATACGCTGCAATGAGCGAGAGAGCTCGGTGTTGTCCAGAATACCGTTGATACGCTCTGCACCTGTACCGTAGAGGTAGATGGGGAGCATAACGCCAGTGTGACCGGTTGTGCTGAAGCCGTAGCTGATACCGCTCTCGGGCATTGTGAAGTCAGTCTTGTTGCTGGGGATGGTAAGACCACCAGTCTCGTGGTCACCAGTTACAACTACGAGTGTGCCGGGGTGAGCATCAGCGTAATCCATTGCTACGCCTACAGCCTTTGCGAAGTCGCGTGTCTCAGCCAAAACGCCCTCGATGTTGTTGCTGTGGCCCTCACCGTCGATCTGTGAACCCTCGACCATCAAGACGAAGCCCTTCTTGCCATCCTTCTTAACGTTGTTGGTCAGGATCTCCAGAGCCTTGGCCGTTGCGTTGGGCAGATAGTCGCCACGACCATTGCGCATCAAGGGGATGTTGGTCTCAGCGAAAAGACCTACAACCTTACCCTCAGATACAGAGGCCATCTCCGACTGCTCCTTCAAAATAGTGAAACCCTTAGCCTTGAAAGCCTCGTCGAATGTAGTATTGTTCTTTGCGAAATAGTCGTTGAAGAAGCGTGTACCACCACCGAAGATTACATCTACGCTGCTCTCCATAAAGTCAGCCACGATACCGTCGTTGTCGTTGCGGCTCTCGCGGTGAGCATAGAACGCACCGGGTGTTGCGTGGTTTACGTAGCAGGTAACTACGATACCAGACTCGTAACCAACATTGTCAGCCTTAGCCATGATAGACTCTACGCGAGTGCCATCAGCAGTCTGGCCGAGTGTACCGTTGTTGGTCTTGTAACCTGTTGCAAGAGCTGTACCCGATGCAGCAGAGTCGGTCACGCGGTTGTTTGCAGAGTAGTTGGTCTGCAGTGCAATGTTGTGAGCACGATCAAACTCAGTTACAGCATACTTGTTCTCAATTTTCATCAACTATGCCTGAGCAAAACCCATACCATCACCGAT
>JAGBYV010000179.1 GCA_017628595.1 Alistipes sp. | reverse complement strand
GCCTCTCCAGAAAGCCTGTGGTTTCGCCCATCCAGATGAGCGAGTCGCCCTCGTTGATGGGAGAGGCCTCGACAAGCACCTCGGCAACACAAATCTTCGAGAAGAAGTTTGTAACCTTGCCGATATAGACCTTGCGCTGGGTAGCCGATGAACCGTAGCGCGCCGTATGCTCGGCTACATCGCGACCAGCATAATAGCCCTCCCAGAAACCACGGTTAAAGACCGTAGCCAGCTTCTCCTTAAGCTCGGCAGCCAGCTCGGGAGTATATTCGCCACGCTCCATAGCACGCAGGGCGGCATCGTAGCCCTCAACTACACGCTTGACATACTCCGCACCACGGGCGCGTCCCTCAATCTTCAGCACGCGAACACCTGCGGCGATGAACTTATCCAAAAAGTCGATCGTACAAAGATCCTTGGGCGAGAGGATATAGCGGCCATCAACGGCGAGCTGTCGGCCTGTCTGCATCTCGGTGATGAGGTACTTGCGGCGGCATATCTGACGGCACGCTCCACGATTGGCCGAGCAGTGCTCCTCATGCTCGCTCAGGTAGCACTTGCCCGAGATAGACATACACAACGCTCCGTGGGCAAACATCTCAATACGCAGACGCTCGCCACGCGGGCCACGCAGGTCGCGCGCTTCGATCTGGTCGGAGATATGCTTAACCTGCTCAAGGCTCAACTCGCGCGCCAGCACTACCACATCGGCCCACTGCGAGTAGAACTCCGCAGCCTCGATGTTGGAGATATTGCACTGGGTGGAGATATGCACCTCCATACCCACCTTGCGGGCATACATGATGGCGGCCACATCGGCGGCGATGATGGCATCGACACCCTCCTTGACAGCACGGTCGATAACCTCGTGCAGAGCCTCCATCTCGTTATCGTAGAGGATGGTATTAACCGTCAGGTAGGTCTTAACGCCCGCCTCGTGTGCAATGCGTACGATGGTGGCCAGATCGTCGAGCGTGAAATTCACCGACGAGCGGGCACGCATATTCAACACTCCCACACCGAAATATACGGCATCGGCACCCGCGCCAATGGCTGCGTGCAACGACTCCATACACCCTACGGGAGCCATAATCTCTATATCTTTTCGCTTTATATTTTCCATTTTCCTTGCATAATTCGCCAACGGCAACCCTCAGGGTCACTCGGCGGGTTACTTCTTTCTGCCCATCAGGTTCTGGGCAAATACACGCAGATGCTCGGTGCGCTCGGCGGGTATTGCCAGCGAGTCGAGAATCGAGAGTGCGCGGTCGAAGCGAAGCGAAATCTGCTGATTGATCAGGTGAGGAATATCATACTTGTCGTAGATAGTCTTCACGCGCTCGATCTTCTGCTCCTCGCTCAGCGACGCATCCAGATGTGTTGTGCGCAACACCTCGCGATCCTCCTCAGTAGCACGGCTCATGGCGTTGAGCATAAGGCAGGTCTTCTTGCCCTCCAGAATATCGCCTCCGATACGCTTGCCCAGCTCCTCCTGTGTGCCATAGCTATCGAGCAGGTCGTCCTGCAACTGGAAAGCCAGACCCAGCTCCAGCGCATAGCGGTAGATCTGACGGCAATCCTCATCCGAGGCCTCGCCCAGCACAGCACCGATGGCGGCAGCACCAGCGAGCAGAACCGAGGTCTTGAGCTCGATCATACGCATATACTCCACAACCGACACCTTCTGCAGGCTCTCGAAGTCCATATCGTACTGCTGACCCTCGCACACCTGCAAAGCGGTAGTGGTGAAGATCTCCATAATACGCGCCAGCTTGTCGGCGGGCACATCGCTCAACAGGCGATATGAATATATCATCATTGCATCACCCGAGAGGATAGCCACATTGTCGCCCCACGAGGCATATACCGACGGTTTGCCACGACGAACCTCGGCATTGTCCATAATATCGTCGTGCAGGAGCGTGAAGTTGTGGAACATCTCCACAGCGGCAGCTGCCGGCAGAGCCTGCTGCACATCGCCACCAAAGGCTTCGCACGCAAGCATCAGCAGCGTGGGACGGATGCGCTTGCCTCCACCCGACATTGAATAGAGAATAGGCTTGTAGAGCAATTCGGGCTCTTCGGGAAATTGCATCTGCGCCAGATAGTTCTCAAACAGATTCAGGATTTGGTCATTGTTTTTCATCTCAAGAATGCTGGTTTTTTAATGTTGATGCCCCAAAATTAAGAAAAAGTTTGAAGAAAAAGAATTTTATACTTAACTTTGACCAAACATTTATATTAGGCGAGGAGCAAAGTCTGATTCTGAGATAAATCACACAGCTTGCAACCCGTTTGAGACGAATGTGCATTTGTTAATGAATCTTTATTTTAACAATTTAACCAATAAACTACCAAAACATTATGAAAAAATTGGCTATGGGTATCGACATCGGCGGAACAAACACTGCGTTTGGTCTTGTAGATGAGGAGGGTACCGTATTCTGTGAGTCAGTAATCTCAACCGAGAAGTACAAGAAGTTTGACGACTACGAGAACTACGTGAAGGCTTTGTGCGATGCTATGCACTCGCTCATCGATAGCGTATCATTTGATTTTGAGTTGGTTGGTATCGGTATCGGTGCTCCCAACGCTAACTACCACACCGGTATGATCGAGGCTCCCGCAAACTTGTGGAAGTTCCGTGACGACGAGCCCAATCCCGATGACAGCCGCCGTATGTTCCACTTCGTGGACGATATCAAGGCTTCATTCCCCGGCGTAGAGGTGGCTATCACCAACGACGCTAACGCAGCTGCTATCGGCGAGGGCGTATTCGGTAACGCTAAGGGTATGAAGGATTATGTTGTTATCACTTTGGGTACAGGTCTTGGCTCAGGTATCGTTAGCAACGGTGAGATGATCTACGGTCACGACGGTTTCGCTGGTGAGTATGGCCACGTGATGGTTGACAGCCGTGCTACTGGTCGTGAGTGTGGTTGCGGTCGCAAGGGTTGCTTGGAGGCTTATGCATCTGCAACAGGTATCAAGCGTACTGCATTTGAGCTTATGGCAAAGATGAACAACGACAGCGAGTTGCGCGAGATTCCTTTCTCTAACTTCGAGGCTGTAATGTTGTCAAAGGCTGCTGACAAGGGCGACGCTATCGCACTCGAGGCATTCCGTTTCACTGGCGAGGTATTGGGTAAGTCATTGGCTGACCTGGTTGCTTCTACATCACCCGAGGCTATCATCCTCTTCGGCGGTTTGGCTAAGGCTGGCAAGTACATCTTCGAGCCTACCAAGTGGTATATGGAGGAGAACATGATGGGTACTTTCAAGAACAAGGTGAAGCTCCTGCCTTCAGGTATCGAGGGTAAGAACGCAGCTATCCTTGGCTCATCAGCTCTTATCTGGCAGAAGTTGATGTAATATAGTGATTGTCTGACAATTCTTATTATTATAAGGTATTGGGGCTGATAACCTTAGGTGTTCGTCAGCCCCTATTTTTTTAACAAGGTTAATGAGAAGAACAATGAAGAAACTTATACTTTTGGCTATGTTGGCCCTGCCGCTCGGCGTATGGGCGCAGAGCGCAGCAGTAAAGAAGATTATGGAGATGTCGCGCGAGGACAACCGTGTAATGGAGCATCTCGACGTTTTGTGTAACCGCTTCGGTGGACGCCTGGTAGGCTCAGCAGGTTTTGAGAACTCACAGGCGTGGATCGTAAAGCAGTTGGAGGATTGGGGCCTGGAGGTAACTCTCGAGAAGGCCGGTGAGGTTCCCGTAGGATTCAACCGCGGTGGCTGGTGGGGTCGCGCTATGGGCGAGTACTCTGAGACTCTCTACTTCACCACACCCTCATACACAGCAGGAACAAAGGGCAAGCAGCGCGGTCACGTTGTTATTGAGCCCCGCACACAGGATCAGTTCAACCGCATGAAGGGTACGTTGAAGGGTGCATGGGTGTTGATGGAGAGCAAGAGCACAGGTTGGCCTTTAGAGCATAGCGCCGAGGCTCGTGAGGCTCGCAAGGCTGCCATCGCCGAGAATGCTGAGATTGCACAGTACAACCGTCAGAATCCCGACAGCCCGAAGCCTATGAACGATATGCCCGCCCTGTTCTACGATGAGATGATCGAGGCAGGTGTACTCGGTTTCATTCAGCCCACAACAGTGCCCATCCGCACATTGTACGATCGCAAGATGCTCAACGAGGGTAAGGTAACATTTGAGACTCTGCCCACAGTGCCCGACATCAAGCTGGACGAGGCCCAGTTTGAGCGTATCTACAAGCTCGCACAGCAGCGTCGCCACGTAGAGCTGGAGTTCGATATCCGCAACTACTGGTCGATGGGTCCCGTGCCCTACCACAATATCGTAGCTACAATCAAGGGCTCAAAGAAGCCTAACGAGTATGTTATCCTGGGTTCTCACCTCGATGCATTCGACGTAGCAACAGGTGGTGTGGATTGCGGTTCAGGTGTATCGGCTATGATGGAGGCAGCACGTATGATTGCTCTCTCTGGTGCAAAGCCCGAGCGTTCGATCGTATTCATCTTCTTCGCAGCCGAGGAGTTTGGTTTGTTCGGCTCACTGGCATGGGTACGCGATCACAAGGATAAGTGGGAGAAGATCTCAAATATGTTCAACCGTGACGGTGGTCCGTTGGCATACACAGCCTTCTCGGCACCTGCATCACTTGTGGATGAGTATGAGGAGATCGCAAAGCCCATTCAGGAGCTCTACCCCGACTACAACTTTACGGTTAGAAAGTTAGAGCCTCGTGCGAAGCCCACACAGACAGGTGGTAACGACTCTACATCGTTTATGGTTGAGGGTATTCCCGCCCTGCAGATGTCAGAGACCGACCCCTCGGGTTACAACTTCCAGTATCAGGAGATCTGGCACACCGATCGCGATATTTATAATAAGAGTATCCCCGAGTATCAGGAGCAGGCTGCAACAGCTTTGGCAATTATGGCGCTGGGTACAGCTAACCTGCCTACACTGCTCCCCCGCAACGAGGTGTATAAGTAATAAATATGTAATATAAGCGCATAGCGCGCCGCAATTGACCGGCACTACCAATGGGTGGTGTCGGTTTTTTTCGTGTCTGGAATTATTAAAAACAGGGCGCAGGAAGGGGCAAAATTTTATTTATTAGGTCAAAGAGGGCAATTTTTTGCTAAAGGATATTGGAGATTAAAAAAATCTTCGTAACTTTATGAAATGAACGCGCAAGCGAAAAGCCGCTGCGCGGAGTAGCAAAACAGAAACCTACTTAAAAGTAAAACCTATAAAACTTCACGAATATGAAAAATTATTCAGCAAAAGAGATTAAGAACATCGTTCTTATTGGCGCGCCCGGCACGGGAAAAACTACCCTTGCCGAAGCGATGGCTTATGAGGGTAAAGTTATCGACCGCAGGGGTAGTATCGAGGCGTGCAACACGCTTTCGGATAACACCGATATCGAGCACGAGTACAAACGCTCGATCTACTCGACAACCCTTTTCACCGAGTTTATGGGCCGCAAGCTCAACATCATTGACTGTCCCGGTTCAGACGATTTCTGCGGCAACCTCTTCTCTGCCTTCAAGGTAGGTGACGTAGGTATCATGGTAATGAACGCACAGAATGGTTGGGAGGTAGGTAACGAGATTCAGGCTCGTTACGCTCGCATCCTCAATAAGCCTTTGATTGGTGTTATCAACCAGCTCGATGGCGATAAGGCTAACTTCGACGCAACAGTGGAGGGTATCCGCGCAGCTTCATCGGTAAAGCCCGTGATCGTGCAGTATCCCGTAGAGGTTGGTGCAGGCTTCAACGCATTCATCGACGTGCTTATGATGAAGATGTACCGCTTCACCGACGAGAACGGTACTCGCGAGGAGTTGGAGATTCCCGAGGATCAGATGGACTACGCTCAGGCATTGAACCAGGAGCTCTCGGAGGCTGCTGCAGTATATGACGATGCTTTGATGGAGCTCTACTTCGAGAAGGGCGCCCTCACACAGGACGATATCCGCTCAGGTTTGAAGCTCGGCGTTGCTAACCGCGAGGTTATGCCTATCTTCTGCTGCTCAGGTAAGCGCGACATCGGTACAAAGCGTTTGATGGAGTTCATCATCAACGTTGCTCCCGGCCCGACTACTCCTACAACAGCTCCCAAGTTCGTATCTATCGAGGGTGAGGAGCTCGTAGCTGACGAGACTCAGCCCGCTGTAGTATTCGTATTCAAGAGCCAGATCGAGCAGCACATCGGTGAGATCACCTATTTCCGCGTAGTACGTGGTAAGATCACCGAGGGTCAGGAGTTGGTGAACAGCCGTACAGGCAACAAGGAGAAGCTCTCACAGCTCTTCGCTGTGGCTGGTAAGAACCGTATCAAGGTTACTGAGCTCTCAGCAGGTGACATCGGTTGCACCGTTAAGTTGAAGGGCACTCGCACCAACGATACATTGGCAGCTGCCGGTGCACACGTTAAGGTTGAGCCTATCGTATTCCCCGAGCCTCGCTACCGCGCAGCCGTGAAGGCTAAGGAGCAGGGTGATGAGGAGAAGCTGGGCAAGCTCCTGAACGATTTGAAGTACGAGGATCCCACTATCCTTGTTGAGTACTCTAAGGAGCTTAAGCAGACCATCATTCAGGGTCAGGGTGAGCATCACCTCAACATTGTGAAGACACGTCTTGCGAACGACAATAAACTCGAGATCGAGTACTTCGCACCGAAGATCCCCTATCGTGAGACAATCACAAAGGTGGCACAGGCCGACTACCGCCACAAGAAGCAGTCAGGTGGTGCTGGTCAGTTTGGTGAGGTACACATCGTTATCGAGCCCTACTACGAGGGTATGCCCGAGCCTACCAAGTACAAGATCGGTGGCAAGGAGGTTACCGTAAATATCAAGGGTAAGGAGGAGTACGACCTGGATTGGGGCGGCAAGTTGCAGTTCTACAACTCAATCGTTGGTGGTGCTATCGACGCACGCTTCATGCCTGCTATCCTGAAGGGTATCATGGAGAAGATGGACGAGGGTCCGCTTACAGGTTCTTACGCTCGCGACATCCGCGTGGTATGCTACGACGGTAAGATGCACCCCGTAGATTCAAACGAGATCTCGTTCAAGCTGGCAGCTCGTAACGCATTTAAGGATGCGTTCCGCAACGCTGGTCCGAAGATTATGGAGCCTATCTACGCTGTGGAGGTTTTGACTCCGAGCGAGTATATGGGTGCCGTGATGAGTGACCTGCAGAACCGCCGCGCGATGATCATGGGTATGGAGTCAGACAAGGGCTTCGACCGTCTGAATGCTCGCGTGCCTCTGTCAGAGTTGTATCGTTACTCAACATCGTTGTCATCGCTCACATCAGGTGCTGCTACATACACAATGCAGTTCGCATCGTACGAGCAGGTGCCTGCCGATGTACAGGATAAGTTGTTGAAGGCTTACACCGACACCGACGAGGATTAATCCCGTAGCAAACTATAGCCTTCGGGCTTAAGATAGTGCGCCCCACCCCAAAAAGGTGGGGCGTTTTTATTGGCGCAGGGGAGATATTGTTATAAATAACTTTTAGAGCACCTAATACACTACCACAAAATCACAGAGAGTGAAGAAATTTTAGGCGCGCGAAGGGCTTGAAGGCGGAGCATACTTGAGGTATGTGAGCATTTCAAACCGAGCGCAACGAGAAATTTACCACTCTATGTGGTTTTGCACAAAAAAAAGACCCACTCCCCAAAGGGGTGTGGGCCTTCCAGTAATATAAT
>JAGBYV010000178.1 GCA_017628595.1 Alistipes sp. | reverse complement strand
CTGCGCAAATGTAACACTTTTTTTATTAATTTTGGCATGTGAAGTGAATTATTTTACTTCCGATGTTTTTTAGACCAAGTTTATTTCCTTATCAACCAATGAATTATGAATCTATTGCTTATTTCAAACTCAACTAACGCCGGTGAGCAGTATCTGCAGTACCCCATTCAGAATATAGCCTCTTTCCTGCAGGGCGTCAGCGAAGTAGTATTCGTGCCCTATGCAGCCGTAACCTTTTCATATGCAGCCTACGAGGCCAAGGTTCAGGCTCGCTTTAATGAGATCGGCATCAAGGTGCGCTCGGTTCATCGTGCAAAGGATCCTCGTCGCATGATTCGTGAGGCTCAGGCTATCTGTGTTGGTGGTGGCAATACTTTTGCCTTGACCAAGAAGATGCAGGAGCAGGGTTTGATGAAGGCCATTTTGAAGAAAATCAAGGATGGCACTCCTTACGTGGGATGGTCGGCCGGCAGTAACGTGTCTTGTCCGACAATATGTACAACAAACGATATGCCTATCGTGCAGCCTGAGTCATTCAAGGCTATCGGTGCCGTAAAGTTCCAGATCAATCCCCATTATCTGGATGCCAATCCCGAGGGTCATGCCGGAGAGACTCGCGAGCAGCGTATTGAGGAGTATATCGAGGCTAATCCACGTCGTTGGGTAGTAGGTCTGCGTGAGGGTTGTATGTTGCATCTGCACGATGGTAAGATGGATCTTATTGGTCCTCGTCCGATGCGAATCTTCAAGAAGGGAGTCGAGACCTTTGAGGTCAATGCCGGAGATGATCTTTCATTCTTGTTGTAAATTATCAGTACAGAGTAATCTGCCGCGGCGGATTACTCTCTTTATTTATGGTTAGTACAATTCAGACTGGGCGCCGTGGCGAAGATATCGCCGTGGAGTATTTGCGTGAGGCGGGGTATTTGATCGCTTCGCGCAACTGGCGTTCGGGTCGTTATGAGATTGATATTGTCGCCGAGAAGGATGGTGTAACACATCTTGTAGAGGTCAAGACCCGTCGGGCAGGGGCATTGCTCTCACCCGAGGCTACCATTACCCGCCATAAGGTTGCATCGCTGCATCGTGCTGCTTCGGCATATCTTGCACAATGTCGTGTGAGAGGTGAGGTGGAGTTTGATTTGCTGGCCGTGGATATATTTCCTGACAATAGTTATGACGTCCGCTTTATCAGAAATATAGCTGAATTTGGCTGGTAGAGTGGACAACAATAGAGAAAAAAGGCTAACTTTGCGCTAAAATAGCAATCAAATATGTTTCTATATAATATATGTGTTGCTTTGTATGCTCGTTTGGTGGCTATCGTGTCGCCGTGGAGCATTAAAGCCAAACAGTTTACGCAGGGCCGTAAAGATATCTTCGCTCGCATGGCACAGGCAATCTCGGCCGAGGACCGTGTGGTGTGGATGCATGTAGCATCGCTCGGTGAGTTCGAGCAGGGACGCCCCATCCTGGAGGAGATTCGTCGCAAGTATCCCGAGCTAAAGATACTGCTCACATTCTTCTCTCCGTCGGGGTATGAGATCCGCAAGAACTATGCAGGAGCTGACTATATCTTCTATCTCCCGGTAGATACCCCCTCAAATGTCAAGCGTTTTCTTGATATAGCACATCCCGAGCTGGTGATCTTTGTTAAGTATGAGTTCTGGATCAACTATCTCTCGGAACTGAAACGCCGTGGTATTCGTTCATATCTGGTGTCGGCCATCTTCCGTCGCGATTCTGTCTTTTTCCGCAGCTATGGATCAATGTGGCGCAAGGCTCTGGATGCCTTTGATCAGATGTTTGTGCAGAGCGAGGAGTCGCGCGATCTGTTGCATCATATAGGCTTTGATAATGTGATTGTAGCCGGTGATACTCGTTTCGATCGTGTGGCCGCCATAGCCAAGGCCGCGAAGCCTGTGAATATTGTGGCGCGATTTAAGGGCGATGCTCCGCTATTTGTGGCTGGCTCGACATGGGGTCCTGATGAGGATATTCTCTTGCCCCTCATAAATGCCAATCCTGCGATACGTTTTGTCATTGCTCCTCACGAGATGGAGGAGGCTCGTATTAATAAGATTCTGCAGTTGGCGCAGGGCGGTGCCAAGCGCTATACACAGTGTGACGAGCAGACCGATTTCTCGGCTACGCAGGTGCTGGTACTCGATACTATCGGCATCCTCTCGTCGGTGTATGGCTATGCTTCATGGTCGTATATCGGAGGTGGTTTTGGTGTGGGTATCCACAATACGCTTGAAGCCGCTACGTTTGGATTGCCTATAGCCTTTGGTCCTAAATATGAGAAGTTTAAGGAGGCTCGCGATATGGTCGCTTTGGGTGCTGCCACGAAGGTGGAGTCGGCCGAGGAGCTGGCTGCATGGTTTGCCCCTCTGCGCGATGATGCTGACTATTTGGCAAGGGTGAGTGCAACGGCTAAGGATTACACCGTAAAGAATCAGGGGGCAACTGCGCTGTTTATGAAGATCGCTTTTGGCGAATAGCCGGATATCACGCAATAGAAAAATAGGTTGCCTACGTATGAGGCAACCTATTTTATTTTTCACTTATCAACTTCTCTGCCAGCTCCGGCATACCTATTGCAGCGCGGGCTTTGATATGTGTCAGGGGATTGCGGATCATCGACGTGTCGGGCGTGCCGGGATCAACCACATAGATTGGCACTCCAGCCTTTGCGTAGCGCACAAGCATAGCGGCGGGATACACGGCAAGTGATGT
>JAGBYV010000177.1 GCA_017628595.1 Alistipes sp. | reverse complement strand
ATCCATTGACAACCAGATGAACGATGCCTTACCCACGATGTGATCCTCGGGCACAAAGCCCCAGTAGCGTGAGTCTGCCGAGTTATGGCGGTTGTCGCCCATCATCCAGTAGTAATCCATCTTGAAGGTGTAGGATGTAGCCTCCTTCCCGTTGATGTAGTAGTGGCCGTTGCGCACCTCCACGTCGTTATCCTCATAGACATCGATCACGCGCTCATACAGAGGCCACGTCTGCTCGTTGAGCTCAATGGTGGCACCAGCCTTGGGAATCCACAGCGGACCCATATTGTCGGCTGTCCAGGCGTAGCGGTCGCTATAGGGGAAGCACTCATCCTCGGCAACGTAACGCTCGATGCTGGTTACATTGTTCATAGCCTTAAACTGCTCGGCCATGCTCTTTGTCAAGGGTGAGAAGTAGAATGTGCCATTGCCCGACATCTCGGTAATACCCATCTGCTCGATGGCATATGCCGACAAGGGTGATGTGGTCTCGATCGAGTAGCAATACTGCTTCTCGGGAATCTCGCCCTGCGCCTTGCCATTGACAAAGAGTTCGGTGTTTACAATCTGCACCGTGTCGCCTGCGATGGCTACGCAACGCTTGATATAGTTCTCTCGCTTGTCCACGGGACGTGAGATGATGGTGTAGTTGCGTTCCAGCTCCTCGCGGCCGCGCTGCTCGCCGTACTGATTCTGATACTCGCGCAGTACGTCGTAGTAGGTCACGCCCTGATTCTCCAGAAGAACCGTATCGCCGGCGGGGAAGTTAAATACCACCACGTCGTCACGCTCGATCGAGCGCAGACCCTTGAGTCGCTTGTAGGGCCACTTGATAGCCTCCGAGAATGACTTCTTCGTAGTGGAGAATGGCATCGTGTGATGCACAAAGGGGAACGCCAGCGGCGTGTTGGGCATCTGCGGGCCATATGTCACCTTGCTTACGTAGAGATAGTCGCCCACGAGCATGGTCTTCTCCATCGACGATGAGGGGATGACATACATCTGGAAGAAGAAGATGTGGATGAGCGTAGCCACAACCGTAGCAAATACGATGGCATTGACCCACTCATACACGCTGCGGTAGGTAGAGCTCTTTGCACACCACTCCTCGTTCTTCTTGCCGATGTAGCGATAGAGATATTTTGAGATGTAGAGGTCGTAGATGACCACTACACCAAGCAGAAACCATAGATTGCCTGTCCACACCACAAACCACAGCACGTAGAGCAGCGTGGCCAGCGTGAAGCCCACCCAGCGGTTGGCGAAAAATGCTTGTATCTTATCCATCTCAAAAGTTTTTCAAATAACGTTTTCTCTCACTGATTTATTACTCCTCGCCCAGCAGGTCGTCCATCGTGTAGATACCCTTCTTGCCACAGAGGAACTCGGCAGCTACCACAGCGCCCTCGGCCAATGTGCGGCGGTTCTTGATCGAGTGGCGGATCTCCAGCACATCGTCTGCCGATGAGTAGGTTACCGAATGGTCGCCCGGCGTTAAGCCTATACGCAGCGACTCGATGGGGATGAGTGCCTCATCCTCGGTTGAGGGCTCATTCACCCAGCCCGTTTTGCGATCCATGCGTGAGATGATATCCTCGGCCAGCGTGACGGCAGTGCCGCTCGGAGCATCCTTCTTCTCGGTGTGGTGCGTCTCGCTCATCTTTACCTCGTATCCTCCAAAACGGTTCATCATACGTGCCAGCGTGCGGTTCAGGCGGAACATCAGATTTACGCCCAAAGAGTAGTTCGAAGCGTAGAACATCGCGCCACCCTTCTCCGTGCATAGCTCCTGCAACTCCTTGAGGCGGTTGGTCCAGCCCGTTGTGCCACTCACTACGGCTGCGCCACACTCCAGACAGGTGCGGATATTCTGATATGCCGTTGTGGGGGTTGTGAACTCGATGGCCACATCGATGCCTGCGAGGTTCTGCGCATTGAGGTCGGCGGCGTTGTCGATGTCTATTATAAGGGCTACCTCGTGACCGCGGGCGATGAGAATCTTCTCAATCTCGCGTCCCATCTTGCCGTAGCCGATAATTGCTGCTTTCATAATGTTTGCTTTTTAGGGTTAATGCGCCCCTCGGTTTTCCCTCGCGTGTGGGCGATAGGCGTGCGGGCGCGAACAAATAACTCGCAAAGATAAGAATATTTCCCTATAGAAAAAATATTTTCCACGGCAACGAGTGATAAAAATGGGCGGCTGAGTGTGCGATTTTCAAAAAAAGTGTATCTTTGTGTAGATTACCGAGAAATTTATACTGCCCATATGAAAAGGATAGCAAAATATTGGACATTGGCGGCGAGCCTTTTCGCAGCCTTTGTGATGGTTGCCTGCAAGGGTGGCACGAGCGACTTGGGTTATGTCATCGTGTCGGATTATGTTAGCCCGTCGAGTGGCGAGGATGTGAGTGAAGCATTGCAGCAGCTGATAGATGCTAATCCCAACAGAACCATATACTTCCCCGATGGCGAGTATATTATCTCGAAGCCTATATGCACCCCTGCCGAGCCTACCCTTTCGGTGGCGTTGCAACTATCGAATTACGCTATTATCCGCGCGGCCGAAGGCTGGTCGCACGACGAGGCAATGATTCGTCTGGGCGGTAAGGATGAGGCTAATAATATTGCTACGCCGGGCAGTAACTACTACCTCGACGGAGGAGTGATTGATGGCTCGGGCGTGGCCAAAGGTGTATCGATCGACAGCGGTCGTGAGACGGTCATCCGCAACACCTCGATTAAAAATACCGAGTTGGGTATCCACGTCAAGCGCGGTGCCAACAACAACTCCTCGGATTGCGACATCACGGGCGTGAATATCGTAGGCAACAACTCCCCCACCTCGGTCGGTCTGCTTGTTGAGGGTTATGACAACACCTTCTCCAATATGCGTAT
>JAGBYV010000176.1 GCA_017628595.1 Alistipes sp. | reverse complement strand
CCCGGGTGTGACGAGATAAAATAAGGTATAAGCTGATAGCGCAGGCCCTCACGGTCGCATATCGCACGGAAGTCGCGGTTCAGCTCCTCGAACATAGCAAACGGCGGCTTGCGCATAAGATTGAGTACATGATCCTCCGTATGTTCGGGTGCGACCTTCAATCGTCCTGAGGTGTGATGCTTTATGACGGTAGCCAGATAGGGCGAATCATCGAACAGATCGTAGCGTATGCCACTACCGATAAAGGCCTTCTTGATGCCCTTCATTGCGCGAATCTTCTCATACAGAGCCAGCAACGGGCGGTGATCGTTATTAAGGTTGGGGCATCGCTTCGGGTGCAGACACGAGGGACGCAGACACTTACGACACGCCTCCTCATTCTTTCCTCCCATACGATACATATTGGCCGAGGGAGCTCCTACATCTGATAGATAACCACGGAAGTCGGGCATCCTGGTCACCTTCTCCACCTCTGCCAATATAGATCGCTCACTGCGCGAGTTGATAAATTTACCCTGATGAGCCGAAATGGTGCAGAAGGCACAGCCACCGAAGCATCCGCGGTGGATATTGATCGAGTGCTTGATCATCTCCCACGCAGGAATATCGCCCTTACCTTGGTAGCGGGGATGGGGCGCTCGCTCGTAGGGAAGGTCGAACGAGTGATCCAGCTCCTCGGTCGAAAGCGTGGTGTTGGGCGGTGTGACAACAACATACCTATCGCCCACCTGCTCAACGAGTGTCAGCGTAGGCTCCTTCTGGTTGCTCAGCCGCTCCTCAATGACAAAGTTCTCGGCAAAGGCACTCTTGCTCTGCTGACACTCCTCGAATGAGTGCAGAATCTTGGTCGTTGCTAAGTCAAGTCGCTCAACATACGATTTATCTGCTACGAAAGCCACCTGATTGATCTTGCGCAGTAGCTTGGCATTATAGCCGTTTCGCATAGCACGAGCCACCTGCTGCACTACCCTCTCGCCCATGCCATAGATCAGAAGGTCAGCACCACTCTCCACCAGAACCGATGGTTTGAGTTTATCATTCCAATAGTCGTAGTGCGTAAGGCGACGCAGCGAGGCCTCAATGCCTCCCACAACTACGGGGATATGGGGATAGAGGCGTTTCAGAATCTGTGTATATACCGTTACGGCATAGTCGGGGCGGAAGCCAGCCTTACCGCCAGCGGTGTAGGCGTCGTTGCTGCGCAGACGGATGTTGGCCGTATAGTGGTTTACCATTGAGTCCATAGCACCTCCCGAGACGCCAAAGAACAGACGTGGTGCGCCCAGTTTCTTGAAGTCGCGCAGGTCGTCACGCCAGTTAGGCTGTGGCACGATGGCCACACGATAACCCTCAGCCTCAAGCAGACGGCCGATGACCGCCGCACCAAAGGCCGGATGGTCAATATAGGCATCGGCAGTGAAGAGGATCACATCGATGTAATCCCACCCAAGGGCTCGTACCTCTTTTATCGTAGTAGGCAAAAACATAGGCTATTCCTCCTCCAGTTTGCGGGCAGCAACATATCCGTCCCACTTGGCGATAACTGCCTGCAGGTCGGCGGGCAGCTCACTCTCGAAGGTCATCATCTCGCCCGTTGTAGGATGCTCAAAGCCCAGCGAGCGGGCGTGCAGAGCCTGACGGGGCAGGAGCGTAAAACAATTTTCGATAAACTGTTTGTATTTCGAAAAGGTCGTACCCTTCAATATTCTGTCGCCTCCATAGCGCGGATCGTTGAACAAGGGGTGACCTTGCCATGACATGTGAACACGTATCTGGTGGGTGCGGCCCGTCTCCAAACGGCACTCCACTAGTGTAACGTAGCCATAGCGTTTGAGCACCTTATAGTGTGTTACGGCATGCTTGCCGTCCGAACCATCGGCAAAGACATACATCTGCAGACGATCCTTTGGGCTGCGACCGATGTTGCCGGTGATGGTTCCCTCATCCTCCTCCAGATTACCCCACACCAGAGCTACATAGCGGCGGTGGATGGTATGGTCGAAGAACTGCTTGGCAAGACGTGCGTGCGCACGTTCATTCTTCGCCACGACCAACAATCCTGACGTATCCTTATCGATGCGGTGCACAAGTCCGGCACGCATATCCCCCTCCTGAAACAGAGGCAGATCCTTCAGATGGAAGGTCAGGGCATTGACCAGCGTACCGCTATAATTGCCACATCCGGGGTGGACAACCATACCCGCCTCCTTATTGACGATTATCAGATCGTCATCCTCATATACGATGTTGAGCGGGATATCCTCCGGAATGATCTCTATCTCACGCTTGGGATAGGGCATCACAAGTGTGATGCGATCCAGCGGCTTGACCTTATAGCTCGACTTGGCCGCTACGCCATTTACCAGAATGTTGCCGCTGTCGGCAGCGCTCTGTATGCGGTTGCGTGAGCAGTGCTCCATGCGATCGACCAGATACTTATCCAGACGAAGCATCTTCTGTCCCTTGTCAACAGTGATGGCGAAGTGCTCGAACATCTCGTCGGCACCCTCCGCAAGGTCTACATCCTCTATATCGTTTATCTCTTTATACTCTTCTGTCATCTCTAAAGTTGGGTTAGAAAAACTCATCTTCATCGGTCTGTGTCACCTCCTCGGTCTGCTCTGTCGCGCCGAACAACGAGCGCAGAAGACCTCCGGCACGGCTTGAGGTCTCGGCCTGCTCGAGCGAATCGCGCAGTGCAGCCTCAGCCTCGAGGCGCTCCTCCTCCAACTCCTGTGCACGCTTGTCGGATTCGGCACTGTTGCTATCAACCTTCTTCTCATCGAGTGTGAGCCAAAGATCGACCTTATCGCCCAGATGTGCACCGCTATTGTGCGCGAGCGACTGACGATAAACGCGAGCATCCTTCTGGTTCATCAGGTTGATACCCTCGTCCATATTTATCTTACCGACATTCAGGCCCTGCTCCCACAGACGGCTCTTGGCGGCCTCCAGACCTTGACCAATAGCCTTGGGGACAATCACCGTATTCTTCTCGGGATCGGCACCCACCTTGAGCACCACACCCGAGCCCATCTCGATCTCAACCTTCATTTCAGCGGTGAGTTCACGGCCATCGACCATCTGCGAGAGTACGTAGTTCGTAGCAATATCCTCGACATACTCTAAACGCTCAATGCCCAGACCTGCTACCTCCAGCATATTCTTCGCCTGACGCAACGAGCGACCCGCAACATAGGGCACCTGCACCATCTTCTGGCGCACGGAGTTGATCGTAACATAGATCTTACGGCCAGCCTTCACCTCAACACCACCCTTGGGTAGCTGATCGAGCACCATACCTCCCTCATAAGCGGGTACGAACAGAGAGTCGTTGATGATAATCTCCAGACGCTCCTTATCGGCCATACGCTCGGCATCGGCTATCAGAATACCCGTAAAGTCGGGCACCGTGCGGTGTGTTCCATGACGTGTGATGACATTCATCAGAAGGCTCGACGCGACAAGGATCGCCACAACCGTGAGTACTATCAGCACTGCGTGGTAAGCTATGGGCGAAGACTTGAGGCGGCTAATCAACGCCTGCACGCCACTCTGTTTTCTCTTTTTGCTATTTCTTCTCTTATCCATAATTATCTCGTTTACGCTATTTCGTTGTAGTGAGTGTCGCGCTCCACAGCTCTAAAGCCTGCGCGGGCAACCATGGCGTGCATCTCCTCCACGCTCATCGTGGGACGCTGATCATCGGCACCAGCCATGGAGTATATCTTCGTAGAGTCCTCGATTGTGCCATCCACGTCGTCAGCACCGAAGGCCAGGGCCATCTCCGTTGTCTGCTTGCCATACATCACCCAATAGGCCTTGATGTGGGGCACGTTGTCCAGTATCAGGCGACTCAT
>JAGBYV010000175.1 GCA_017628595.1 Alistipes sp. | reverse complement strand
GCATCGGAGAGTGCCAGCAGGGGTTTTACCACCATCTCGCGCACAGCGGGCAACTCCTTAGCCAGAGTGACATAGTCCGCCGTATTGAGCAACTCCGCTACGCGGACATTTACCTGCTCGGGAGTGGGGTTCTGCGCCTGTGCTACGGCTCCGACAAGGAGCGCCACAAGGGTTAGAAGAAGGTTTTTCATATTAGTTTTTGTAGTTCACCTCATCGTTGAGTACCTCCACAACGAAGGGGTTGTACATCGACTCGTGGCCGATGGTGCTATCCTCGCCATGACCGGGGTAGATTCTCACCTCATCACCCAGCGGCAGGATGTTGTCGATAATCGAGCGCATGATCCATGAGTAGTCGCCACCGGGAAGGTCGGTACGGCCAATGCTCTCGCGGAAGAGCGTATCACCCGTGAAGAGCACCTTCGCCTCGGGATTATACAGCGCCACATGGCCGGGAGTATGGCCAGGAGTAGAGATGATCTTGAGCTCGGTCTGGCCAAACTTAATCGAGGGCATACCCTCCATATCAATATCTATCTTCTCAGGCAGGTCACCCGCACGAACACCGAAGAGCTCGGCACTCACCGAAGCGGTCTTCAACAGGAACTCATCCTTTGACGATAGGGCGAACTTCGCACCATAGCGCTCCACGACGTGGTTTACGCCCAGCAAGTGATCGAAGTGACCATGAGTATTGATGGCTACAACGGGCTTCAGACCGTGGTCGGCGATAAACTTATCGAGAATCTCATTCTCCCTATCACCCATATTGCCGGCATCGATAATGGCAGCCTGGAGTGTATCATCCCATACTATGTAGGTATTCTCCTGAATGGGGTTAAATACTAATTTTGCGATTTTCATATCGTTATAATTTACTTTGTATTCAAATAAAATTTGGCCGAAACCGAGTACGTGATCTCAATCTGCTCGAACTGCACCTCGGGCTCCGCTTCCTGAGCCACTGCATCCATCGCGGCCGAGGTAGCCATCAGCATATTCTTGCGATATACAGGCTGCGTAGAGGTTGTGTAATCCGAAATCTCGTAGCACGCACCTATGCTCTGACCTATGGCCTCAGCCAGATCGCGGGCACGCTGCTGCGCATCCTGAATAGCCTTCTGGCGTGCCTGACGACGCAGACCATCCATGTCGGAGTGCGATGTACGCGTAACATTCACATTGGTTATGCCAGCCGCATCCAGCTCATCGAAGACCTTGCGAACGGCATCGGCAGATGAGAGTTTGAGTTCGTAGAGCGTTGCTGCGAGCGAGCGACTGCGACGGAAATAACTACTCGACATATCCTGCACGAAGAGCTGCTTCTCGGCATCCACGCCTGCACGCTTCAGTGCTGAGAACATCTTACGGCGCTGCTCCTCGATGGTCAGACGTCCCTTGGTGTCGCTCTCGTCAAGACGAATCGAGAGGTAGATCTCATCAGGCAGCACGCGAATCTGTGACTGGCCATTGACAGCCACCGTAGGGATCATCTCCGCGGTCTGCGCCGAAGCCGAGAATGCGATTACACTCATCAGCAAAACAACCGACAGACTAATAAAAATCTTTTTCATAGCGTTTTTGTTTTAGGGGTTTTATTATAAAACGCTCTCACGGCAAAATTCTTGCACCGATCTCTTACTTTCGTTTAACCAACTTCACCACATTCTCCACATGGTGCGTATGGGGGAACATATCGACGGGCTGCACAGCCACAACCTCATACATTCCATCCATCAGCTGCAGGTCGCGGGCCTGAGTAGCGGGGTTACAACTCACATATACGATACGCTCGGGTGCGGCACGCAGAATGACATCTATCACTCGCTCATCCACACCAGCACGGGGAGGGTCGAGGATAATCACGTCGGGACGACCGTTGCGGGCAACGAAATCATCCGACAACACATTCTTCATATCGCCAGCGTAGAACGAGGTGTTCTCAATGCCGTTGATGGCTGAATTGACCTTTGCATCCTCGATAGCCTCGGGCACATACTCTACACCCACAACCTTCTTTGCACGACGGGCACAGAAGTTGGCGATGGTTCCCGTACCTGTATAGAGATCGTAAAGCACCTCATCACCCTTAAGGTCGGCAAAACTGCGTGTAACCTTATAGAGCTCATAGGCCTGCTCGGAATTGGTCTGATAGAACGACTTGGGACCCACCTTGAACTTTAGACCCTCCATCTGCTCGATGATATGATCCTTGCCTGCGTAGCAGATGTGCTCGAGATCACCCACCGAGTCGTTCCACTTGGTATTAACGACGTAGAAGAGCGATGTAATCTCGGGGACACGCTCTTTGAGCATATCGAGCAGAGCGGTGATGCGGGGCTGATCGTCCTCATTGAAAATTACGATAACCATAACCTCACCTGTCGAAGCGGTGCGTATGATAATGTTTCGCATCAGACCAGCGTGCTCGCGACAGTTGTGGAACGAGTAACCGTTATCGATGCAGAACTGCTTGACAGCGTCGCGGATCGGATTCGACGGATCGGCCTGCAGATAACACTTATCAATATTGAGCACCTTGTCGAAGCAATTAGGAATGTGGAAGCCGAGTGCGGGCTCGCGCTCGATATCGCCACCGGCGGCAATCTCCTCGTATGTAAGCCAGCGCTTGTCGGCGAAGGTGAACTCCAGCTTATTGCGATAGAACATCTGCTTGGCTGAACCCAGACAGGGGCGCACCTCGGGCAGAGCAATCTTACCGATGCGTGAGAGCTGGTCGTGCACCTGCTCGGTCTTGAAGCGTAGCTGCTCCTCGTAGGGCAGATTCTGCCACTTGCAGCCGCCACACACTCCGAAGTGCTCGCAGAAAGGCTCCGAGCGCAATGCAGAGCGCTTTACATAATTCACCACTACACCCTCCATAAAACGGCGGCGCTTATTGCGTATCTGTACATCCACCACATCGCCCGGCACGGTCATCGGCACGAAGACCACCTGATCGTTATAACGGCCCATAGCCTTGCCCTCGGCAGCGAGAGTCGTAATCTCCAAAGCCTCGATTAAGGGATAATTCTGTTTTTTACGTCTTGCCATTGTATTTTTAAGATTTCGTTTTGACAAATATACAAAGATTTC
>JAGBYV010000174.1 GCA_017628595.1 Alistipes sp. | reverse complement strand
ATAGTGATTTTTGGCAGAATAGCGCAACGCAGAGTCAAAAACTACTCTTCGACAAAGACGATTTTTCCACTCTTCTCGCCGAATACCTCCTCCAGACTCTTGGCTACCGTATCATCGTAGATGTAGATCTTACCCTCGCTGCCCCATGAACCGGCACTTGCGCCACGATGCTGGATGTAGGTGTTGTTCTGCAGTGTGGGCATCGATTCGCTCTTGGCTGCAGCAATGTTGAGCAGGTCGCGTGTGCTGCGGTCGAAGATGTTGTTAGCAACGACGAAGTTTGTTGCATTGTTGGTGTGGTGGCTCCACGACTTGATATGGGCGGGTGTCTCCTTGTCGGGACGCTGCTTGCCCCAGCCGTAGCCTGCACGGCGCATGATGTTGTTAGCAATGAGAATCTCCTCCATCTGATGCGACTGGATGGTGTCCTCGCGGCCGAGGAAATACTCAACCGAGTAGACGCAATCCTCAATCAGGTTGTTCGAGTAGATGACGTTGCGCATCATCAGCGGAGTGCTCACATCGCCCTGATGCTGGTGTGTTACTGCAGCATCGTAGATCTGGTAGATGTAGCAGTTGCTCACCATGAAGTTCTCGCAGCCACCATAGATCTCCACCGCATTACCATAGCGTGTGGGATGGTTGCGGCCAAAAGCGCTTTCACTCTGGATAGAACCGCCTATCCAGCCCAGCTCGCAGTTCGTTACGGTCAGATCCTTTGTCGTGCCACTGCCGATGCCGTGCGAGCCGCAATACTTCAGACAGAGGTTGTCGAAAGTTGCGCCGCTTGCTGCCAGTACGATGTGTCCCTTGGTCAGAAGCTCGATCGAAGAGAAGCGCTCGGCAGGGTTGCCCTCCGTAGAGCAGAGATATACGTGTTTGTCGCCACGATAGTCGTGGTAGAACTCCAGATCGCGCTTCAGGTCGCGGTACGATGCGAAGGGCTCGCGGGTCTCGATGTGGAGTGTCGAGCCATCCTCCTCGTGGATCATCATCACCTTGAAGGCGTGCTGCTGGCCATGGTTGAATACCAGTGTGCCGATATCATTGGGCAGCTCACCATCGTACATATATACATTCTTAGTCTCGGTCTCCACCCATTTGCCCACCTTTGCGGCATCGTAGGGCGAACCATAGATACGGGGCTTATCACCCTCGCCATAGGCCGAGTATGTCACACCTCGTCTGGCCTTTAATTGTCCGCGCCATAGGTCGCCACGGCGGAACATTACGCCATCGCCAGGCTGAAGGTCGAGCGAGTTGAGGTGCTCGAGGCTGAGGATGGCCGTCTCGGGCGAAAGGCCATCGTTTAGGTCGTTACCCTCGGCTGATATGTAGTATATGTTATTGAACTTCTCCTGATCCAGTATTGTGGGCGTTGAAAGAATCTCCTGCTTGCGGGCTTCAGCCTCGCGGTCCAGATCAGATATTATGCGCTGGGCATTATCCGTGGGGGCACATGCCGACAGAAGTGTAGTGAAGGCTACGAGCCAAAATGAGAGTGAGAGGATGTTTTTCATTTTATTTTAGGTTTTGGTATACACAAATATACAAAAGAAAAAGCGGAATAAATGAAAATAACAGAATTTCATTTAT
>JAGBYV010000013.1 GCA_017628595.1 Alistipes sp. | reverse complement strand
CGAGAAGGGCGACCAGTACAAGTGCGAGTTGATTTCGGACTTGGAGGATGGCACAATTTCGTTCTACACAAATGGTACATTCACCGACCTCTGTCGCGGTCCGCACATTCCGCACACAGGTCACATCAAGGCTATAAAGTTGACCGCTGTAGCGGGTGCATATTGGCGTGGTGACGAGAAGAACAAGATGCTTACCCGTATCTATGGAGTATCGTTCCCCAAGAAGTCAATGCTTGACGAGTACCTCGTAATGATCGAGGAGGCCAAGAAGCGTGACCACCGTAAGCTGGGTAAGGATCTCGAGCTCTTCATGTTCTCACAGCGTGTGGGTCAGGGCCTTCCTATGTGGCTTCCCAAGGGTGCAGAGTTGCGCGACCGTCTGGAGCGTTTCCTTCGCCAGATTCAGAAGGATTACGGCTATATGCAGGTTATCACTCCCCATATCGGTAACAAGGATCTCTACGTTACATCGGGTCACTACGCAAAGTATGGCAAGGATTCATTCCAACCTATCCACACTCCCTTCGAGGGCGAGGAGTATTTGCTCAAGCCTATGAACTGCCCCCACCACTGCGAGATCTACCGCTCGAAGCCCCGTTCATACAAGGATCTTCCCGTACGTCTGGCAGAGTTCGGTACAGTATATCGTTACGAGCAGTCGGGTGAGTTGCACGGCTTGACACGTGTGCGTAGCTTTACACAGGACGATGCTCACCTCTTCGTACGCCCCGACCAGCTGCTGGAGGAGTTTGAGAAGGTTATCGATATCGTACTCTACATCTTCCGTACGTTGAAGTTTGAGAACTATACAGCGCAGATCTCTCTTCGTGATCCCAACAACACCGAGAAGTATATCGGCTCGGACGAGAACTGGGAGAAGGCTGAGGGTGCTATCATCCAGGCATGTAAGGAGAAGGGCCTGAATACCACCGTTGAGTTGGGTGAGGCCGCTTTCTATGGTCCTAAGCTGGACTTCATGGTTAAGGATGCGCTGGGTCGTAGCTGGCAGTTGGGTACCATCCAGGTGGATTACAACCTGCCCGAGCGTTTCGACCTTACATACAAGGGCAACGACGATAAGTTGCACCGTCCTATTATGATTCACCGTGCGCCGTTCGGATCTATGGAGCGTTTCGTAGCAGTATTGCTGGAGCACACTGCAGGTAAGTTCCCCTTGTGGCTTACTCCCGATCAGGCTGTTATCCTGCCTATCTCAGAGAAGTTCAACGACTACGCTAACGACGTGGCTAAGCGTCTGGCTAAGGCTGACGTACGTGTACAGGTTGACGAGCGCAACGAGAAGATTGGCCGTAAGATTCGCGACAATGAGCTCAAGCGTATCCCCTTCCTGCTTATCGTAGGTGAGAAGGAGGCTCAGGAGGGCAAGGTGTCAGTTCGCGTACAGGGCGAGGGCGACAAGGGTGCAATGAGTGTTGATGAGTTTGCAGCATACATCACTTCGCTCGTCAATGCCGAGATTGAGGCAAACAAGATGGAGTAATGCTCCGTAATTATATTTTAAGTTAAACGAACAAGTAACTAATTTGGCAATTACACAAAAACCGTTTCCGCCACGTCCGATGAACGGCGGTAACAACAAGCCTCAGCAGCAGGGAATGCGAGGCCGCAGAGTAGAGAAAGAGAATCCCAACCGTATCAATAACGAGATTACGGCACCTATGGTGCGTATCGTTGGTGAGAATGTAGAGCCCAATTTGGTGGTGCCCATCAAGCAGGCACTCGCTATGGCTGATGAGATGGAGTTGGATCTGATTGAAATCTCTCCCAATGCCGAGCCACCCGTATGCCGCATTGCCGACTATCAGAAGTTCCTCTACCAGCAGAAGCGTAAGGCCAAGGAGATCAAGGCTAAGCAGGTGAAGGTTGTTATTAAGGAGATTCGTTTTGGTCCCCAGACCGATGACCACGACTACAACTTCAAGCTCAAGCACGCCGAGAACTTCATCAAGGAGGGCGCCAAGGTCAAGGCTTCGGTATTCTTCCGTGGTCGTTCGATTGTCTTCAAGGAGCAGGGCGAGATTCTTCTTCTTCGCTTCGCTACCGATCTGGAGGAGATCGCCAAGGTGGAGATGATGCCCAAGCTCGATGGTAAGAAGATGAATATGATTCTCGCGCCTAAGGGTAAGAAGTAGAGGCTACGAATATGATTATCCGTTTTCGGGGGTTGGCGTGCCGACCTCCGAATCGGATTTTTTGCTTATAGATGAATTTTTCTGATAAAATATTTGCTCTCTCAACCCGTGATGAGTTCTCTGCGCTGGCACTGGAGGTATTTCGCTTTCAGGCTGAGCGTTGTGCGCCCTACCGACAATATATAGAGTTGTTGGGTGTAGATCCAAGGAGTGTTAATCGCATAGAGGATATTCCTTTTCTGCCAATCGAACTTTTCAAGCTTCGGGATGTCTATTGTGGCGAGCAGGAGCCCGAGAAGGTATTTACCTCGAGCAGCACGACGGGCCAAACCCCGTCACGCCATATGATGCAGAGTCTTGCCCTTTATGAGCAGGCTTTTACCCGTGCCTTCGAGCAGTTTTATGGCAATGCGGAGGGATGGAGCATATATGGTCTGTTGCCTAACTATCTGCAACGTGAAGGCTCATCGCTTGTATATATGGTCGATAGGCTCATCTCGCGCTGTGGTTCAGGAGGATTCTATTTGGATGAGTACGAGCAGCTTATAGCCGACATAAAGGCCGATCCCAAGCCGAAAATCCTGCTCGGTGTGAGTTATGCCCTATGGGATCTGGCAGAGCAGTACGCCCCAAAGCTGGAAAATACCGTTGTTATGGAGACGGGCGGTATGAAAGGTCATCGTGAGGAGTTGCCCAAGGCGGAGTTTCATAAGATTCTCACACGGGCCTTTGGCGTGGAGAAGATTCACTCGGAGTATGGTATGGCCGAACTCACGTCGCAGGCCTACTCGTCGGGCGATGGGGTGTTCTATGCGCCGCAGTGGATGCGAGTCATGGTGCGTGATGTGAATAATCCGCTGAAGGTGTTGCCTGCAGGGAGCCGCGGTGCGCTCAATATTATCGATTTGGCTAACCTTTCGTCGTGCGCCTTCATAGCTACGCAGGATGTGGGTAGAACCTATGATGATGGAGCGTTTATGGTCGAGGGTCGTCTGTCAGGTGCTGAAGTGAGAGGATGTAACCTGTTAGTGCAGTGATAATTATGAAGAGAGTAGCATTTGTTCCCATACGTCTTAATAGTCAGCGTGTTGAGGGTAAGAATCTGCGCGAATTGGGCGGTCGTCCCCTGATGGCCTACCTCCTGGAGACACTCACGCGCGTGGAAAATATAGATGAGGTATATGTATATTGCAGCAATCCTGCCGTAAAGCCTTATCTGCCCCAGGGAGTGAAGTTCCTGCAGCGTGACGAGCGTCTGGATCAGAACACTACGCTTGGTGAGGAGATATATGATGCTTTTACGCGAGAGGTTGAGGCCGATGTATATATTTTGGCACACGCCACATCGCCCTTCATTCGTCCTGCAACCATCGCCAATGCCGTAGCTCAGGTTGAGAGTGGCGAGTACGACTCTGCGTTCAGTGCCGAACGCGTGCAGACCTTTACGTGGTGGCAGGGTAAGCCTCTGAACTACACGTTTGAGAGAGTTCCTCGCACACAGGATCTCGAGCCCGTATATGTTGAGACCTCGGCGTTCTTTGTTTTTCGAAAGGATGTGTGGCGCGAGAAGCATCGACACATAGGTGAGAGGGCATATATGGCCGTCACGGACCGCATCGAGAGTATGGATATTGATAATCCTGATGATTTCCTTCTGGCCGAGGCTATTGTTGCGGCTGGATTGAATAAGTAAAAGTTGCCTAACAAGGCTATTTCGGCATCTGGCTTGCCCTCGAAATGCTCATTTACGTCAGGTAAACTGCGCTTTCTCGGACTATGCCCAGCTTCAAAATAGCTCTTGTTATACAATTTTGATAGAAACTATATGCAAAAATAAGGTTGCCCCCACGGGACAACCTTTTTTTATTT
>JAGBYV010000173.1 GCA_017628595.1 Alistipes sp. | reverse complement strand
GTTTGGGCAAAATGCCTTGATCTTCTCAACGAGGAGCTTAAGAAGGGCGTTCTCGATGTAGAAACAAAAAAGGTTTCCGGTATTTGCAATTTTGCACCCGGATATATCGACAAAGAAAACGAGGTTATCGTAGGTCTTCAGACAGATGCCCCCCTCAAGAGAATAGTTAACCTCTATGGCGGCACAAGAATGGCAGAGCAGAGCCTTAAGGAATACGGCTATGAGCTTGACCCTACGATCAAAGAACATTTCACGGAATACAGAAAAACACACAACCAGGGCGTTTTCGATGCTTATCCCCCTTCCGTACGTAAAGCACGCTCCGCAGGTCTTATCACAGGTCTTCCTGACGCATACGGCCGCGGCAGAATCATCGGCGACTACCGCCGTATCCCCCTTTACGGTACAGACAGACTTATAAAGGAAAAAATGCACGACCTCGAAGAGCTTGATGATATCATGGACGATTTAGTGGGATTGCTGCTGCTTGCAGCCCTGCTCTATGGCGTAAAGCGTATTCTGGAGCACTATGGCAAGAGCTTCGGCACTATCTTCAAGCCCGCTCCGCCCCTGCCGCCGCACGAGGAGGCCTTCGCTGCGCTGGAGCGTCTGCGTGTGCTGAACCTATGTGCCGATGGCAAGCATAAACTCTACTATTCGACCCTTACCGACATTCTGCGAACATATATCGTGCGCCGATTCGATGTGGGTGCTATGGAGATGACCTCGGACGAGATCATCGAGGCTATGCGTGGTGTAGAGCTGCAGCAGAAGCAGTCGATGGATCTTACGATGATTCTGCGTGAGGCCGATCTGGTGAAATTCGCCAAGGCTATGCCCGAGAGCAGCGAGTCGGAGGCGGCTATGCGCGCAGCGTGGGAGTTTGTCGATGCCACAAAACCCGTGGAGGAGATAGCCCAGGAGGAGGAATAATATGAAGAGGAGATTGTTACATATCATATTGCTTTGCATGGCGTTGAGCTTCGCGCTCGATGCCGTGGCGCAACGTATGCCCGAGCGAGGATTGGTGCGTCAGGGTAACCGCCACTTTGCCAAGGAGCGCTACGAGCGCAGTGCCGACTCCTACACGGAGGCCCTCAAGCACGACAGCACATCGTTCGAGGCACGCTACGATCTGGCGGGCGCTATGTTCCGCACCGAACGCTATGCCGAGGCCGAGGAGGCGCTGAAGATGGTCGTAGTGGATTCGTTGCAGTCTGCGGAGGATCGTGCCGAGGCATATTTCAATCTGGGTAATGCTCAGTTTGCCCAGCAGAAACTGCAGGAGGCGTTGCAGAGTTTCCGCTCGTCGCTCATCTTGAATCCCGACGATATGGAGGCCAAGTATAACTACGCCTATACCAAGAAGTTGCTCGAGCAGAACCAGAATCAAAACCAGGATCAGAATCAGAACAACGATCAGAAACAGGACCAAAATCAGGATCAGAACCAGACTGGCGGTGGCGGGCAGAATGATCAGAATCAGAACGATCAGAACAACGATCAGAACGATAAGAATAATCACGACAACAATAACCAGGGCGACCAGAATCAGGATCCCAACCAAAATCCCAACCAGGATCCCAACAAGGGCAATGGCAACGATGATAAGGATGGCGATGGCAAACCCGACAACCAGCCCCAGCAACCCCCGCGCAGTGGCATGAATCAGGAGCAGCAACAGCAGCTGCTGAACGCCATCCAGGCGCAGGAGGACAAGACACAGGAGAAGCTGGACGAGAAGGCTAAGGGTGTCGTTATCAGAGGCAAAAAGAATTGGTAAAGAAAAAAAGGACGTCTAAAAGTTTAACAGGAGAGGCGTAAAAATAGTATTATAATAAAAACGTCATTGCGAGGGAGTATTCAAAAACGTCATACCCCGTTGCGGAGCAACGATGGGTATCCTCGGGGATGGATGCGGGAGAGCCTTTGACGGGAGGATTGCCATCGCCACCTGCGGTGTCGGGCAATGACGATATTTTTAAGGATTACATGAGATTTGCAAATCCATATCTACTGTGGCTGTTGGCACTTCTGCTGCCAATTATAGCCTACTACGTTTACCGCACTCTGCAGGGCGGTGCGGCCATCCGCTTCTCATCTGTGGCGGCGGCTCGCAATGTGCCCCGCACCCTGCGCTACTGGTTGCGTCACGTGCCCTTCGTGCTGCGCCTTGCGGCGCTGGCGCTAATGATTGTGGCGCTGGCACGTCCGCAGACCGTGGAGGATCAGAGTCGCACCAATGCCGAGGGTATCGACATTATGCTGGCCATGGATATTTCATCCTCTATGCTTGCACGCGACTTCTCGCCCGACCGCCTCACAGCGGCCAAGGAGGTGGCTGGTGAGTTTATTGCCGATCGCTATGGCGACCGCATAGGTCTGGCTGTGTTTGCGGGTGAGACATATACGCAGAGCCCCCTGACAACCGACAAGGGTACGCTGCAAACCCTTTTGGCACGCCTTCAGAGCGGCATTATCGAGGATGGTACAGCCATCGGTAACGGTCTTGCTACGGCGCTCAACCGCCTGCGCGAGAGCGAGGCCAAGAGCAAGGTTATCATCCTTCTGACCGACGGAGTGAACAACCGTGGCGAGATAGCACCCCTGATGGCCGCAGGCATTGCCGCCGATATGGGCGTCAAGGTCTATACCATCGGTGTGGGTACACGCGGCAAGGCTCCCTATCCGGCTGTGGATATGTTCGGCAATATGACCTTCCAGATGATGGATGTGGAGATTGATGAAGAGACCCTGCAGGCTATTGCCGACCAGACGGGTGGCCGTTACTTCCGTGCTACCGACCGCCAGAAGCTCAAGGAGATCTACGACGAGATCAACACCTTGGAAAAGAGCGAGGTCGAGGTGACAGACCTTACGATATATCACGAGCAGTTTGTCGCCCTGTTGCTGCTGGCCATTGCCTTGCTGGCGGCAGAGATGCTCATCGAAAAATTAGTTTTGAAACGAATACCATAGCCTATGTTCCGCTTTGCTAATGCAGAATATCTATATCTCCTGCTGCTCATCCCGCTGCTTGTGGCGGTGCTGGGCGTAGCCTCTGTGCGCCGTCGTCGCCTGCTGGAACGATTTGGTAATATGGAGATTATCCGCACGCTTATTCCCGACTTCTCGCGCTCACGTCTGCGTCTGAAGGCGGCCATATATCTCACTTCACTATCCCTGTTGATCGTCGCTGCGGCACGTCCCCAGCTGGGCTCCAAGCTACGCGAGGAGAAGGCCAAGGGTGTGGAGATGATGCTCGTTGTGGATGTGTCAAATTCGATGCTTGCCGAGGATTTCGAACCCAACCGTCTGGAGCGCACCAAGTATGCTATCAACCGTCTGTTCGAGGGTCTGCAGCAGGAGCGTGTGGGACTGGTGGCCTTTGCCGGTGAGCCTAAGGTGCAGCTGCCCATCACCTCGGATTACCGTATGGCTCAGGCCTTTGCACGTCGTCTATCGACCTCGCTCGTTGCCGAGCAGGGTACCGACGTAGCGCGTGCGCTGGAGCTGGCTATGCTATCCTATTCGAGCCAGAGCGAGCGTAGCCGTGTGATGGTGCTTATCACCGATGGCGAGAACCACGAGGCCGATGCCGTTGAGCAGGCCCGCAAGGCTGCAGCGCTGGGTATTAAGATCTACACCATCGGTATCGGAACACCCGAGGGTGCGCCCATCGAGATCGATGGCGAGTTTATCAAGGATGAGAATGGCGAGATGGTCGTCTCTAAGCTCGGCGAGCAGATGCTCGAGGAGATAGCTGCCGTGACCGATGCGGCCTATGTCCGTGCCACCAAGCAGTCTATCGGTCTGGAGGAGATCGTCAAGAGTATCAACGATATGGAGAAGGCCGAGCTCACCACGCTGCGCTATGAGGAGTACAACGAGCAGTATCAGTGGCTCGTGGCAGTGGCCCTGGCTCTGCTTTTGGTTGAGGGACTCATTCTGCCGCGTCGCAATCCCCGCCTTAAGCGTTTCAATATCTTCCGCGAGGAGCAGGACGTCGCATAATAGGCGTTTTCGGCGTTATTCGCGCCTCTAAATGGACATTTACGTCAGGGTAAACTGCGCTTTCTTTCGCTGCGCAGACACAGAAACCCCTCAGATTATACAATTTCGGAATTTTAAGAGTTCACATTTCATAGTTTTTTATTAACTTTGTACCCAAATGTGCGTGCGTAGCGTCGTGCGCGCGTTGCGGGTGTGTTTCGCGCACCCGACCAAAGCCAAGAAAACAAAATAAAGAACAAAGATATGATGGAACTTTCTGAACAAGAACTCTTGCGTCGCAAGTCGCTCGCGGCGCTTCGCGAGTTGGGCATCGAGCCCTATCCTGCCGCTATGTACGATGTGACAGCCACAGCCGCTCACATCAGCGAAAACCTCACCGAGGAGAATAAGGAGCAGTTTGCTCAGGTACGCATCGCCGGCCGTATTATGAGCCGCCGTATCATGGGTAGCGCTTCGTTCTTCGAGTTGCAGGACCACACGGGCCGTATTCAGGTTTATATTCGTCGTGACGACATCTGCCCCGAGGGCGATCCTACACTCTACAACACCGTATTCAAGAAGCTCCTCGACATCGGCGACTTCGTGGGCGTTGAGGGTTTTGCCTTCATCACCAACTCGGGCGAGAAGTCGGTTCACTGCCAGAAGCTCACCGTCATCTCAAAGTCTATCCGTCCCCTGCCTATCGTAAAGGAGAAGGATGGCAAGCAGTTTGACGCCCTGACCGACCCAGAGGTACGCTACCGTCAGCGTTATGTTGATTTGGTGG
>JAGBYV010000172.1 GCA_017628595.1 Alistipes sp. | reverse complement strand
TAGGTAGTTCAAAGAACGGCCGTGAGTCAGAGAGCAAGCGACTCGGTGTAAAGCTTTTCGGTGGTCAGTTCGCTAAGGCCGGCAACATCATCGTTCGTCAGCGTGGTACTGTTCACAACCCCGGTAACAACGTGGGTATGGGTAAGGATCACACCCTTTTCGCATTGGTAGATGGTACTGTTGAGTTCTGCAAGAAGTCTTCAGGTAAGTCTTACGTTAGCGTAACTCCCTTGGCTGAGTAAGTCAGGTAGAGGATAACCGAAAAAATTAAAGTCCGACTTCGTGTCGGACTTTTTTTATCTATTATAAACTCTTTTTACCATCCCATCTCGCGGGCATACTCTATTGCTCGATTCAGAGTGTCATTGAATGGCTTTGTGCAGCGCAGATCCTCTGCAGCGCACCGTATAGCATCGGGTCGTAGAAAATACTCCTTGTCCACCAGCTTCACTAATAGAAAATTTCGCAGTCGGTAAAACTCCGAGTGTGCGTCCTCGGCTGACCATCCTTGTGGCATACGTTTCAGAGCCGATGACCAATCAACGTCAAAACCCTCTGCCGACTGAATCGTTTCGATAAAAGCATCGCCCTCGGTCATAATCTCCTCGCGCACGCTCTTTATCTCGCCAGGAGTGGGGCAGTAGGCTCCCGTACAGAGCATGTAGTGGTTCTGGTCGGGCTCAACGTGCATGTAGTAGCCGGAAAGTCCTGATTTCTTGCCACGAGGGCATACATATACGCCAAACCACGTCTTGTATGGCGATTTATCCTTCGTAAAACGAGTGTCGCGGTAAATGCGATACGTCGCATCCTTTACTCGTACGCCCTCCACCGTTGGATCAAACTCCGCTACCGCCTCAATAAACTCGGCGGCAACCTCGTCCATGCGGCTCTTTACCTGCTTGTAACGCTCGCGGTTGGCCTCAAACCATGTGCGGTCGTTATTTTCCGACAGATCCTGTAGAAAAACCAATATCTCTCTCATTTTTTACTGTGTTTACTCCTTGATAAATAGCCATTTGTCGGGTATGGCCTGCCGTGGTAGGCTGAGGCTCTCGAGGCTAATCTCTAACCCTTCGCCCTGACAATCCTCGTAATATACAACACGAATATCGTGATATCCGGCGTCAAGTGCCACCTTCGCCTTGGCATGGTTGTCCATCGAGTGCGACTCGCCAAAGTCAAGTACTAAATGCCCGTCAATGTAGAGCAGCGCGCCATCGTCGCAGACAATATGGAACTGATATACGTCACGCTGCGGGATGGAGATAATGCCCTCGAACTCATAACCATAATAATCCTCCGAAGGGGCATCCGTGACGATGAAGTTTTTCATTACGCCCTCGCCAATGCGCTTGCCCTTGTGGGGGAAGTCGGGCAGATTCTTGTACGGACCCTCGTAGTAGGTGTATGCCACGCCCTGCTGTGAGGGAGTGTAAGCCTTTGCGGGGAGGTACTGCATGTTGTTGATATCGTCCTCGGTGATACCGATGGGATAGTGGTAGAGCAGTTCGCTGATGGAGGGAGTTGAAATCCACGTGTCGAAGCGTCGCTCGCCCTCATAGAGGTCAATGATGCGTGCTCCGCGCGGCAGGCCTCCGTAGGCGTTGAAGCCCGATACGCGTCCATAGGCAAGTGCTACATCGAAGTGCTGACCGATGTAATCGTTCTCGTGGTCGTGACCCACGAACATGCCTATAACATCGCCCATCTCCACGGCTGAGAGGAGAAATCCACTGTTGAGTTCTGCCGAGCCGATGCCTGAGCCATCGCCATTGCGGCCATACATCTCGGGGGCTTGATCGATGAGGCGATATTCGGGTGTAGGGATATGGCAGAACACCAGTGCTGGCATAGGCGTGCCGCCGTTTTGTGCGGTGTAGCGGGCACTCTGCTCGCGATACCACGATGTTACGTCCCACGGCATCCATGCGTAGGTGCCGAGTTGTGCCCAGTCGGAGGTGTAGTCGCCCGAATCGAGGCAGTAGAGCAGTGCGCTGACTTTGTCCGAGTCGCTCGCCAAAACGGGGAGCGTGTAGTTGCCACAGCCACTCAGCTCCGGGCCCTTCTCGCCAATGAAGAGTGGATCCTCTTGTAGAATATCGTAGATGGAGTCGCGTTGCATCACCTCGGGGTCGTGGTTGCCCATAGTTACGGCATAGGGTATGCCGGCACGTTGCATGATGCTCATGATGTGTCGCCACCCCTTTTCGGCGGGCTGGCTTGTGACGATGTCGCCCGTGAAAATCACAACGTCGGGACGCTCCTTCGCAATTACGGCGAGCAGCGTGTCGGCTACGGGAGCACTCTTGGGGTCATCGACCGAGAGGTGTATATCGGTGAATTGGGCAATGCGCAGTCGCCCATCGTGAAACCGTAGCGCAGGCTTATCAGCCGAGGGTGATGAGCAGGCTACCAAACCAATGAGGAGCAATAGGAATAGGGTTGTTCTATGCATAGGGCATTTATTTTGTTGCCGTGTGGTCTATGTCGCACGATGAGCAGTTGCCGTGACAACCGAGGTCGGCGCAGTCGGTACCCGTATCCTCGCGCGATTCCTGCACGGCACACTTTATGCCCAGACGCTGCCTCTTTTTGTTGGTGGCAATCTCCGAGTCGATGTCGTGACCCTTGAATATCTGTGTCAGCGACATACCTAAGAAGAAGAATCCCACAAAGCCTATGGCGATAAGGATGACGATCAATATAGTAGAAATTGATGCTGGCATGGCGTGTAATGAGTTAAAATTTTATATTTAGTTGAATTTCTCTCGACAAATTTATATATTTGTATGTTAATTTGCAAAATTATATCCTATTTGTCGCGCGTCGAGTGATTGCTGCGGCTGATAGGTAAAAAGAGATACGCAATGAAGATTGTTATTTCAGGAATTGGAGAGATGGGTAGCCACTTGGCGCGTATGCTTAGTGGTAATGGTCACGATATTACCGTTATCGACAGCGACAACAAGGCGCTCAATGAGCTTGGTAACCTGGCCGACCTTATCACCGTTGAGGGCGATACCACAACTTTTGCCGTGCTGCGCAAGGCGGGAGTAAGGCGCTGCGACCTGTTCATAGCCGTTAATCACGATGAGAATATGAATATTCTCTCGGCGATTATGGCCAAGCAGTTAGGAGCCAAGAAGTCAATTGCCCGCATTGACCATAACGAGTATCTTGAGCCCAATAACAAGGAGATGTTCATCGATATGGGTATCGACTATCTGTTCCATCCCGAGCAGATCGCAGCCATGGAGGTTACAAATCTGCTGGGCCACACCTCTACT
Organism: Alistipes sp.; assembly: GCA_017628595.1. Taxonomy (GTDB): domain Bacteria; phylum Bacteroidota; class Bacteroidia; order Bacteroidales; family Rikenellaceae; genus Alistipes. Next base: position 15,677 of record JAGBYV010000172.1, on the reverse strand, counting down.
ACCGACTATGTCGATTTCTCGGGCGGTCTGCTGGCTCTGGTGGTGCTTAAGTTGGAGCCTACGTCGCCGCTTCTAGGGCGTAAGTTGATGGAACTGGCCGACGATGGTTCTATCACAGAGTTCCGTGCCGTAGCCATTACCCGAGGTAGTCAGACCATTATTCCGCGAGGTCAGGATGAATTTTTCGAAGGAGATGTCGTATATATCATCGCCCGCAAGGATGTGGCAAAGAGCGTGACTGAGCTTTCGGGACAGAAGAGTGTTGAGGTGAAGAACCTTATGATTCTGGGTGGCTCGCGCATTGGAGTGCGAGTGGCGCTGGAATTGCAGGATGAGATGAATGTGAAGATGATCGAGTACAATGGCGAGAAGGCCTATCGTCTGGCCGAGGAGCTGGATCGCACGCTCATCATCCATGAGGATGGCCGCAACCTGGATGCTATGCTTGAGGAGGGACTCTCCACTACGGATGCTTTCCTTGCCGTTACGGGTCGTAGCGAGACCAATATCCTGGCTGCGATGCAGGCCAAGCGCATGGGTGTGAAGAAAGTTATTGCCGAGGTTGAGAATCTGAACTATATCCGTCTGGCCGAGAGTGTGGGAATCGACACCATCATCAATAAGAAACGTGTCACGGCGTCGAACATCTTCCGCTTTACGATGTCGACCGATGTGCAGGCTATACGTTGTCTGTCGGGCAGCGAGGCCGAGGTGCTGGAGTTTATCGTAAAACCTAACTCGCCTGCGACAAAGTGCATGATCAAGGATATGCGTTTGCCGCAGGATGTCATTATCGGCGGTATAGTGCGTGGTGACAAAGTGTTTATTGCAGTTGGTGATACTCGCATCAATGCATATGACCGCGTTGTTGTGTTCTCCATGCCGGGCTCTATTGCCACCGTTGGTGACTTCTTCAATTAGCATAATGACTAAATTGAATAATAGACGTTGCAGAAATAGATAGGAGACCGTATAAAAGTGCTTTTTGTGTATCCACTGCTGTGGGATAAAATGTGCGGATATGTCGGTTTTCGGGAAGGTGAAGAGCGGAATGCTGCGTGTGCGGAATAGCCTTATGGAAAGGGCCGTAAGCAGTGCAGTAGAGATGCTGACTACGGACAATGTCCAGCAGGCCATGCTCCATGCGTGCTTTATGACGGGTGCTGTAGTGGAGGCGTTTGTCGTTGCGCCGAGCTTTGATCACGGGATGCGGTGCTACCTTCGCTGGGTGGTGGAGTTTGAGTATCAACCCGATGATATCATGCGCTTTGCCCAGATGCTGGATGAGGGCATGCGTAGCCTAAATTGGACTGACCGGGCCATACGTGCTGGCATAGTCTCTGCTTCGATAGTGGAGCAGGTGCCCAAAACGACCTTTCGCCGCTGGCGGCAGAGCGGGCAGTGGAGTGCTGCGTCTTGCGTTGTGAGCGATGAGCGGTCTATGGAGGCTCTGCTCGTGCTGGCTCGCGAGGAGGCTGAGTTTAAAAGGAAATAAATGAAGAAAAAGATATGTATGTAGCAATAGCAGGAAATATCGGAAGCGGAAAGACTACGCTTACGGAGATTCTTACACGTCGTTACGGGGCAAAGGCCTATTACGAGGAGAGTGATAATCCTTATATCGGCGATTTTTATGAGGATATGAATCGCTGGGCATTCCAGTTGCAGATTTCGTTCCTGGGCAGCCGTATTGAGCAGACACTCGATATGTTGCGCTCGGGTGAGAAGAATATCTTCCAGGATCGTACCATCTATGAGGATGCCCATATCTTTGCCGATAACCTGCACCGCATGGGGCTGATCTCTTCACGCGACTTTGATACCTACATGAAGATCTTTGATCTGACGACCAATCTCATCCCGCAACCCGATGTGCTGATATATCTGCGAGCGAGCATCCCTACGCTGGTCGCGCAGATCAAGCGTCGTGGTCGTGCCTATGAGATGAATATCGACGAGAGTTATCTCTCGCGATTGAATGAAAAATATGAATACTGGATCAATAATATATATAAGGGTAAGGTGCTGATAATCGATAAGGATGTGGATGACTTCGTGGCCGATGAGGCTGTTGTTGATCGCATCTGCGAGCAGTTGGATCGCTTTGCCGTAAATATGTAAGCCATGCAGTTACCTGAAGCCTTTGTTGAGCGTATGCGCCAGGAGTTGGGCGAGGAGCAGGCTGCGCATCTGTGCGAAGCTTTGGCTACGGAGCCATCCACTGCCATTCGACTCAATGCCGGGAAGTTATCGTGCCCGCCGTGGGCGTCCGATCGTGTGCCTTGGAGCGAACATGGATATACACTTGCGCAACGCCCTTCGTTTACGCTTGATCCGATGTTCCATGCCGGTGCATATTATGTGCAGGAGGCGAGTTCGCAGTTCGCCGGTTATATCTTCTCACAGGCCGTTGATGGAGAGTGCGAAGGGTTGAGAGTGCTGGATGTCTGCGCTGCGCCGGGTGGTAAGAGTACGCATTATGCTTCGCTCGTGGGCGAGAAGGGACTGGTTGTAGCCAATGAGATTAATCGCAGCCGTGCAGCGGTCCTGGCCGACAATGCCCGAAAGTGGGGCTTGGGAAATATGGTTGTCACATGCAATGACTCGGCTCATCTGGCCGATTTTGAGCAGTGGTTCGATATGGTGGCCGTTGATGCGCCCTGCTCGGGCGAGGGTATGTTCCGCAAACTGGATGAGGCTCGTGAGCAGTGGAGTGAGGCCAACGTTAGGATGTGTGCCGAGCGTCAGTGGGAGATCGTGCAGAATGCATTTCTTTCGCTCAGGGCTGGCGGAGTGCTGATATATAGCACCTGTACGTTCAATCGTGATGAGGATGAGAACCTCGTGCAGCGAATGTGCCAGGAGTGGGGCGACCAGATAGAGGCTGTAAATGATATAGTTATACCCGAAGAGTGGGGTGTGGTGACTGATCGTGTAGGAGTATTCCAGGCCTTCCGTTTCTTCCCGCACCGTGTCAAGGGTGAGGGGATGTTTATGGCTGTAGCTCGCAGAAGTGGTATTCCATCATCGCGTCGTCGTGCGCCCAAGGCCCGTCGTGAGGTGATAACTTCAGTAGATAAGCGCTCTGCGCAGGAGCTCAGTCGCTGGGTGAAGTGTTCCGAGCAGATGCGTTACTTTATGGCCGGAGAGACAATCTACGCCTGTTGGGAGGAGCATTTCGATGAGATAAAGGCTCTCTCGTCGCGTTTGGCGGTGATATATTCGGGTGTTGCCATGGGGCAGATCTTCAAAAATAAACTCAAACCCGATGGAGCGCTGGCTTTTTATGTTGGGCTCAATCGTGATGCTGTGGCTGCGAGCGAGCTGTCACTCGAAGAGGCTCTGCAGTTCCTGCGCTAGCAGGATATGTCGGCAGCATCTTTTGCCGAAGGTGTGAATTTAGTGTTGTATGAGGGCTTGCCTTTGGGCTTTGTGAAGCGTGTGGGGGCACGAGTGAATAATATGTACCCCAGTTCGCTCAGAATTTTGAAATAGAATGAAAAACAGATAGATTATGGCAGTAAAAAAGATCTATTATTCGATGGGAGAGGTGGCCGAGATGTTTGATGTGCGTCCGTCACTGATCCGCCACTGGGAGTCTCAGTTTGCATGTCTGAAACCTCACAAGAATCAGAAGGGTAACCGTATGTTCACCGAGTCGGATATTGAGAAGCTCAAGCAGATATACCATCTGGTGAAGGAGCGTGGTATGACTCTGAAGGGTGCGGCACAGGTTATGCGTCGCAGCTCGCAGGATGAGCTGGCGCGTCAGACCAAGCTTCTGGAACATCTGCAGCATATCCGAGCAACACTCATTGAGGTGCGCGAGGAGTTGAAGATGGATGAGGGAGAGCAGATAGTTGACTCTGTAGTCGATGAGATGGAGGCTGTGGAGGTTGCCGATCCCGCCATCGCTCCAAAGGCCGAACCCGCGAAGAAAAAGCCAAAGGCTGAACCCAAGCCAAAGACAGAGCCCGAGCCTATGCCTGTTGTGGAGCAGATGCCGGAGGTTGTTCAGGAGGAGGCCGCGTCGGAGGAGCAGCCCAAGCGTCGTGTGGTACGTCGTAAGAAGAAGTCGGAGGATGAGAACAAGGAGTTGTTCCCATTCTACGAGCAGTCACTGTTTTAGCCTATGAAAGTAAGAGATATAGCTGCAGCGATAGAGTCATTCGCTCCGCTTCGCCTGCAGGAGTCGTACGATAATTCCGGCCTTATCGTGGGTCGCATGGATGATGAAGTGAGCTGCGCGTTGCTCGCCGTCGATGTTACCGAGGAGGTAATAGCCGAGGCTGTGCGTGAGGGTTGTGATATGATCATCACGCATCACCCCATAGTGTTCCATGCCATGAAGCGCTTTAATTCGGCCTCGCAGACCGAACGTTGTGTGGAGGAGGCTATTCGTCGTGGCATAGTGCTCTATGCTGCTCATACCAATCTGGACTCGACACCCAATGGCATGAGCTGGCGCGTGGGGCAGATGCTGGGGCTGGAGAATATGTGCGTTATGCAGCCTTCGGCAGATGATGGTGCCGGCTTTGGAGTTGTTGGTGAGTTGCCGTCAGCAGTTGAGAGCGAAAAGTTCATGCGTGAGGTGATGGAGCGTTTTGGTGTGAAGGCTTTGCGCCATGGAGATGTGGTGAAGCGTGAAATCCGCCGCGTGGCGATATGTACCGGCTCGGGTGGTTCGCTCATCGACCAAGCTCGAGAGTCGGGTGCAGATATCTATTTGACCGCCGATTTGCGCTATAATGACTTTATGCGGCATGAAAATGCAATAATTTTGGCCGATATGGGCCATTTTGAGAGCGAATATTGCGCAATTCAAATTTTATTTGATATTTTATCAAAAAAAATACCTATCTTTGCCGTTCGCAAGAGTGTGTGCTCGCGTAACCCCGTCAATTATATGATGTAGGGTTCGTTGGAGAGGTCTAAAATAAACTTATAATATATGGCACAGAAGAAAACATCTGAAGTCGATTACTCCATGCAGGAGAAGATCATGGCTCTCTATGAGTTGCAGAAGATCGATTCTCAGATCGACGAGATCAACAAAGTGAAGGGTGAACTGCCCTTGGAGGTGCAGGATCTGGAGGACGAGATCGCAGGTTTGAATACCCGTATTGAGAATATCAATGGCGAGGTTGAGGAGTTTAACTCACTCACCAAGCAGCGCAAGCGCGAGATCGATCAGGCCAAGATTCAAATCTCACACTACAAAGAGCAGCAGAACAATGTTCGTAACAATCGCGAGTTTGATGCCATCACCAAGGAGATCGAGTATCAGGAGTTGGAGATCGAGCTGGCAGAGAAGCGTCTGAAGGAGTATTCTGCCGCTATCAAGAATAAGAAGGCTCAGTTGGAGAATGCCGAGGCTGTTGCCGCTGACCGTGGTATCGACCTGGCTGCAAAGAAGAGCGAGCTGGAGAGCATCGAGGCTGAGACCGCTGATCAGGTGGCAGCTCTTGAGGCCAAGGCCGAGAAGGCAAAGACCAAGATCGATGAGCGTCTGCTTACGGCTTACAATCGTATTCGTCGCAGTGTTCGCAACGGTCTGGCCGTAGTAACCGTAAAGCGTGATGCTTGTGGTGGTTGCTTCAACCGTATTCCTCCTCAGCGTCAGGTGGATGTACGTCAGGGTAAGAAACTTATCGTTTGTGAGTATTGTGGCCGTATTTTGGTTGCAGAGAACGAGGAGTAGTTCTCCGGTTTGAATTAAAAAACAGGGGGAGGAATCAAATGGGATTCCTCCCCTTTTTAATGTAAAAATCACATAGGATTATTCCTTTGTTTATAAAATAATTACTACCTTTGCGGCGTATTTGTATTGGAATGTTATTTAACCATTTCACCTTAAGATGAAGATTGCTCTTGCCCAGTTAAATTACACTATCGGAGATATTGATGCCAATGTCGCTAAAATCATTGACGCCGTACGTAAGGCCGAGTGCGAAGGTGCTGATTTAGTGCTCTTTGCCGAATATGCCGTAAGCGGCACGCCGGCGTACGATCTATTGCGTAAAACCACGTTCCTTACACTGTGTGAGGAGGCTTTGGAGACCATTGCCGAGGCTTGTACACGTGTGACAGCTGTTGTCGGCTCGCCGGTTCTTACCGAGCGCGGAGCCGTTAGTGCCGCTGCTGTGTTGCGCAATGGTCGTGTTGATCAGATTGTCGAGAAGCAATATGTTACGGCTCGTCGCGAGATGGGATTCATTGTCGAGGGTGAGGGTTATAAGACGATAAATATCTGCGGTCGCAATATTGCCATTATGGTGGGTAACGATCTGGCTCACCTGTCGGAGATCGATTCGAAGGCACACTTCGTAGTAAATGTAAATTCGCGCCGTTATGGTAAAGGCCTTCTTTCGCGCCGTCTGGAGATGTTGCGCCGTCTGGCTTATACCGAGGAGCGCAATATCATAATCATCAATCAGGTTGGTGGTTCGGGAGATCTGGTGTACGACGGCACGTCGGGCATCATGAATAAGCAGGGTGAGGTTGAACTCTTCATGAAGAGTTTCGAGGAGGATTTTGTAATCTTCGATACCCTGGCCGAGCATAATCCTATCAAGGTGCCTTATACTACCTATAACGATCGTGTCCGCCTGGTATATCAGGCTGCTTGCCTGGGCTTGCGTGACTATTTCCAGAAGAATGGATATAAGAAGGCTTGCGTAGGTTTGTCTGGTGGTATAGATTCATCGGTTGTTGCTTGTTTGGCGGTAGGCGCATTGGGCAAGGAGAATGTTAAGGGACTTATGATGCCCTCGCACTTCTCGCCGGATGAGTCGGTTGAGGACGCAAAGGTTCTGGCCGAGAATCTGGGTATAGAGTATAGCGTGTTGCCTATTACGGAGGCCTATACAGCTATCATCGATACACTGAAGCCCGTAACCGGAGGTACCGACTTTGATGCCACTGAGGAGAATATCCAGTCGCGTATCCGCACTGTGCTACTTATGGCGTTGCAGAACAAGGATGGTTATGTGTTACTGAACTCTTCTAACAAGAGTGAGAATGCCATCGGCTGGTGTACGCTCTATGGCGATACTGCGGGAGCGTTCAGCGTGACGGGCGATCTCTACAAGAGCGAGATTTATGATTTGGCTCGTTATATCAACAGCCGTTTCGATAATGTTATTCCCGAGATTATACTGAAGAAGGAGCCCTCATCGGAGCTTCGTCCCAACCAGAAGGATAGCGACATCCTGCCTCCCTACGAGGTTGTGGATGCAATTCTCTATCGAATGATTGAGGAGGGACAGCACCGCGAGGAGATTGTTAATGCCGGATTCGATGCCGAGGTGGTGGAGAAGATTCACTCGATGGTGATGACCAACGTAAAGAAGCGTTATCAGTATCCTCCCGTGTTGCGTCTTTCGACCCGTTCGTTCCGACATGAGTGTCTGTTCCCGTTGGTAAATAAGTACGGCTATTAAAATCATTCTGTTATGGCAGCGGTGAAGCATTGCGGTGAAGTTGTGCGTATTGATGGTCATAGTGTCTTTGTGCGAATGACCGTTAATAGTGCATGCAGTGCCTGCCATGCCAAGGGAGTGTGCGGAGCATCAGAGCAGACCGATAAAATCGTTGAGGTAGAGACTGCTGCGGCAACTGACTTTCAGGTGGGAGATAGTGTAGAGGTGGCTCTAATGCAGAGAGATATGGGTTCCACGTCGGTCGTATTGGCCTATGTGGTGCCTTTTTTAGTTTTAGCAGCCGTGCTTGTAGGAGCAATCCTTTTGGGCGCAAGTGAGGGCATGGCCGCATTGTTGGCCCTGGTGGGAGTCGCCTTGTGGTACGTTGTGCTGTACATGTTGCGAGATAAGATTAAGAACAAAATAAAATTCATAATAATTAAACAAACAAAATGACGGTATTATTTTCAACAATTCTGACCCTCTGCGTGTTGGGTATCCTTGCAGCCGTTATCCTTTACTTCGTAGCACAGAAGTTCAAGGTGGAGGAGGATCCCCGTATCGATGAGGTTGAGAAGATGCTCCCGGGTGCCAACTGTGGCGGTTGTGGATTTGCCGGTTGTCGTGCTATGGCCGAGGCTATGGTTACGCGCGAGGACATCTCTGCACTTTTCTGCCCCGTCGGTGGTGCCGAGTGCATGAAGAAGATGGCGACTTACCTGGGTAAGGTAGCGCCTGAGAAGGAACCTACCGTAGCGACAGTACGTTGCGGTGGTGTATGTGGCAAGCGTCCTCGTACCAACGAGTACAACGGCACGAAGAAGTGCTCGATGGCTGCTGCGTTCTATGTTGGCGAGACGGCTTGTGCCTATGGCTGTCTGGGTTATGGCGACTGCGTTGATGCGTGTCAGTTCGATGCTATCAAGGTGAATCCCGAGACAGGTATTGCCGAGGTTGATGCGGAGAAGTGTACAGCCTGCGGTGCTTGCGTCAAGGCGTGCCCCAAGGGTATTATCGAGCTTCGCAAGAAGTGGCCCAAGAACCGCGCAGTATATGTAAGCTGCGTATCCAAGGACAAGGGTGCCGTAACAATGAAGGCCTGCAAGGCTGGCTGTATCGGTTGTGGCAAGTGTGCCAAGGTATGTGCTTTCGGTGCTATTACCGTTGAGAACGGCGTGGCTTATATCGATTCGCAGAAGTGTAAGTTGTGTCGCAAGTGCGTCAACGAATGTCCTACGGGTGCTATCGTTTTGAAGGGTATGGATCCCCTGCCCAAGGAACCCAAGGCTCCTGCTGCCAAGCCTGCTGCAACGACTGAGGCAAAGCCCGCAGAGAAGAATGAGAGTGTAAACGAGCAGAAATAAGATTATACTATGAAGACATTTCCTATAGGCGGAGTTCATCCGTCGGATAATAAAAAATGGAGCTGCAATAAGGCCATCGAGACTTTGGCACTCCCCGATGTCGTAAATATTCCGCTCGGACAGCACATCGGCGCCCCTGCAACAGCTAAGGTTGCTAAGGGTGATAAGGTTCTTACAGGTCAGCTCATCGCTGAGGCTACAGGCTTCATGTCGGCAAATATCCATTCACCTATCTCGGGTACGGTCACTGCCGTAGATCTTCAGCCCAATGCTCAGGGTCTTCGTCAGATGATGATTACCATCAAGCGTGAGGGTGATGAGTGGATGCCTGAGATTGACCGCACGGCAGAGGTAAAGCGCGAGTGCGAGCTGGATTCAGCAGCTATCATTGCAAAGATCAAGGATGCAGGTATCGTAGGTATGGGTGGTGCAACATTCCCCACTCATGTGAAGCTCTCTATTCCCAATGGTTGCAAGGCTGAGTTCTTGATTATCAATGGTGTTGAGTGCGAGCCTTATCTTACATCTGACCACCGAACCATGCTTGAGCGTGGCGAGGAGTTGCTGGTGGGTGTTGAGATCCTGAAGAAGGCTTTAGGCGTAGAGAAGGCTATTATCGGTGTTGAGAACAATAAGCCTGATGCTATTGCATCTTTGACAAAGATAATCAAGGAGAAGAAGTTTGCCATCGAGGTTGAGCCCCTGAAGGTTCAGTATCCCCAGGGTGGTGAGAAGCAGCTGATCGCTGCCGTAACTGGCCGCGAGGTGCCACCTCCTCCTGCTCTTCCTATTCACGTAGGTGCAGTGGTATGCAATGCTTCAACGGCACTTGCCGTATATGAGGCTGTGCAGAAGAATAAGCCCCTGATTGAGCGTGTGGTAACGGTTACGGGTAAGGATGTAAAGAATCCCTGCAACCTGCTCACACGTATGGGTACTCCCATCTCACAGCTTTTGGAGATGGCCGGAGGTCTTCCCGAGGGTGATGTGAAGGTTGTAAATGGTGGTCCTATGATGGGTCGTGCCATGGTAAACGTTGACTCACCCGTTACGAAGGGTTGCTCGGGTATTACCGTATTCAGTGGTGACGAGGTTCGTCGTGTTCCCACGAGCGAGTGTATCAAGTGTGCCAAGTGTGTAGCCGCTTGTCCTATGGGTCTTGAGCCCTATCTGTTGCAGCGTTTGGCGGCAAAGCAGATGTGGGATGAGATGGAGGTGGAGCGCATACCCGATTGTATCGAGTGTGGTTGCTGCCAGTACACCTGCCCCGCAGGTATTGCCCTTCTGGACTATGTTCGTCTGGGCAAGCAGACTGTGATGGGTATTATCCGTGCGCGTGCTGCTGCGGCTGCCGCTAAAAAGTAACGAAAATAAAAGAAGAGAGATATGGCAAATAAATTTATTATTGCAACTGCGCCTCACATGCACAGCCCGCTCTCAACGCAGTCGTTGATGCGCGATGTGATCGTGGCTCTGATGCCTGCTTTGGTGGTGTCGGCTCTGGTGTATGGCTTGAGCGTGCTCTACGTTACGGCTATTGCCGTAGTAAGTTGCGTTTTGGTAGAGTTCCTGATTCAGAAATACCTTATCAAAGGTGCTTCTACTCTTGGAAATCTCTCGGCAGTGGTTACGGGTCTCTTGCTCGCATTTAACCTGCCTGCTAATATTCCCTGGTGGATTATTGTCATTGGTGCCGTTGTAGCTATCGGTGTTGCGAAGATGACCTTCGGCGGTTTGGGTCACAACCCCTTTAATCCCGCACTCGTAGGTCGTGTGTTCCTTCTGATTGCTTATCCCGTACAGATGACCTCATTCCCTGAGATAGAGCCCGTTGTAGGCGGTATCGTTGATACATTCTCAGGTGCGACTCCCCTGGCTGCAGTAAAGTCTGGTGCCTTGTCGGTTGTTGATGCTAACCTCGGTTCGATGTTTGGTGGCTTCACCGGAGGTTCTATGGGTGAGCTCTCGGCTGCGGCACTTCTTGCCGGTGGTCTTTATATGTTGTGGCGTCGTGTTATCACATGGCACATCCCCGTTGCTGTGTTGGGCTCAATGGCAGCATTCGCTTTCATCGTTGCTCTGATGCAGGGTGGTGGTGCTGAGCTGTATGCCCTGCCTGCGTTCCACCTGTTTGCTGGTGGTGCTATGCTGGGTGCTATCTTTATGGCTACGGATTATGTCACTTCGCCCATGACTCCGAAGGGTATGTTGATCTATGGTGTTGGCATTGGTGTGATTACGATGGTTATCCGTCTGTGGGGTGCTTATCCCGAGGGTATGTCGTTCGCAATCCTGCTGATGAATGCCGTTACGCCGCTTATTAATAAATATGTGAAGCCTCGTCGCTTCGGTGTGATAACAGCTAAAAAATAGGAGGGCAGAGATATGAAGAGTACACTTTTTAATATGGTTGCCGTCCTGTTCACCGTTACCCTTATCGCTTCGGCTGGTGTGGGTGCAGTGAATATGATTACGGCTGATGCTATTGCCGAGGCAAATGCTGCTGCAACGACTGCTGCTGTGGCAAATGTATTGCCCGAGTTTGACAAAACCGATATTAGCGAGCAGACTATCGACGACATGACAATCGTTGTCTACACCGCTACAAAGGGTTCGGAGACTGTCGGTTACGCCGTTGAGTCTATGACCAAGAACGGTTTCGGCGGTGCTATTCGTCTTATGGTAGGCTTTGGTGCTGATGGCAAGATTCTCAACGTTAATGTTCTGCAGCAGGCTGAGACTCCTGGTCTGGGAACGAAGATGACCGAAGAGGGTAACGTGTTGCTTGGCAGCATTCAGAACAAGAACTCATGGGAGGTAGATTTTAAGGTAAAGAAGGATGGCGGTGAGCTGGACGCATTGACTGCGGCCACCATCTCATCACGTGCATATTATGAGGCTGTAGCCCGTGCTTACGAGGCATATAAGGTAGCTTGTGGCTATCAGGAGACAGCCGATGGCGTATCGGGCGCAACAGCTCAGAAAGGAGGTCAGAATGAATAAGATGCAGATCGTACTTAACGGTATATTGAAGAATAACCCCACTTTTGTGTTGGTTCTGGGTATGTGTCCCACGCTGGGAACAACAACCTCGGCAATCAACGGTCTGGGTATGGGTGTGGCTACTATGGCCGTGCTTATTATGTCAAACTTTGTTATCTCGCTCATCAAGAATTTCATTCCCGATAAGGTGCGTATCCCCGCATTCATCGTGGTTATCGCATCGTTCGTGACCATCATCCAGATGCTTATGCAGGCATATGTTCCCTCGCTCTATGCAAGCCTTGGAGTGTTCATTCCCTTGATTGTGGTGAACTGTATCATCCTGGGTCGTGCTGAGGCATTTGCATCGAAGAATGGTGCGCTGGACTCAATCCTCGATGGTGTAGGTATCGGTTTGGGCTTTACTATCGCCCTGACTTTGATCGGTGCTGTGCGCGAGATTCTGGGTAGTGGTGCTATCTTTGGCTTCTCGCTGGGTATTGCCGATTATATGCCTCTGGTATTCGTCCTGGCTCCGGGTGCATTCTTTGTGCTTGGCTACATGATGGTTTTGTTTAACAAATTTGCTAAGAAATAGTTATGGAAATCTCATATTTTGCAATTATCATCGGTGCGATTTTCGTAAATAACGTAGTATTCGCACAGTTCCTCGGTATCTGCCCCTTCCTGGGCGTATCGTCAAAGGTTGATACATCGATTGGTATGGGTGCTGCCGTAACATTCGTAATGGCGCTGTCATCGATTGTGGCATGGTCTATCCAGGAGTTTATTCTCGTGCCTTTCCAGATCGAGTATATGCAAACCATCGTATTTATCCTCGTTATTGCCGCTTTGGTGCAGATGGTGGAGATCATCCTGAAGAAGGTGTCGCCTTCGCTATATCAGGCGCTGGGTATCTTCCTTCCCCTTATCACCACAAACTGCGCCGTGTTGGGTGTGGCTATTCTGATGATTCAGAAGGAGTATAACCTCTTGCAGAGCTTCACCTTCTCGGTGGCTACCGCCATTGGTTTTGCTATGGCGTTGGTGCTTTTCGCTGGTATCCGCGAGCGTCTGGAGCTCGATGGCGTGCCCGCAGCATTGAAGGGTAACCCCATTGCACTCATCACTGCTGCAATCCTTGCGATGGCTTTTATGGGCTTCTCAGGCTTGGTATAAGGGCTTTGGTACATTATATAAAGACTGCTTAACCGAAAGGTTAGGCAGTCTTTTTTTTATAACTTATCCTTATATAACAGTAAATTCTTTTGATCGTTTTTTAGGTTTTTTACTGCGAATGTGTATTACTTTTGTAATAGGAAAAAGGAAATATTTATAAACAAACAAAAAATAATAATTATGGATAAGTATGTATGCAACCCCTGCGGATGGGTATATGATCCCGCAATTGGTGATCCCGAGAATGGTATTGAGCCCGGAACATCTTTTGACTCTCTGCCCGAGGATTGGGCGTGCCCCCTGTGTGGCGCAGGCAAGGATGCTTTCGATAAGATATAGACTTTATAGCCGAATAGATTTAAGGATTAGGGATTTTTTGAATTAATGTGGAATTGAGTTTAATAGAAAAGGCGACCTTTTGGGTCGCCTTTTCGCATCAATGTTTATATCTCATTATTCGGGTTTTACCAGCGATATGAACAACTCATCGAGCTGTGCCTGATCGATAGTAGATGGAGCATCGAGCATCACATCGCGGCCTGCATTGTTCTTGGGGAAGGCGATGAAGTCGCGAATAGACTCCGAGCCACCGAAGAGTGAGCAAAGACGGTCGAAACCGAATGCGAGTCCACCGTGAGGAGGTGCACCGAACTTAAAGGCATTCATCAGGAAGCCGAACTGCTCCTGTGCCTTCTCGGGTGTGAAGCCAAGGATCTTGAAGATAAGTGCCTGCAACTGTGCATCGTGGATACGGATTGAACCGCCACCGATCTCTGTGCCGTTACATACGAAGTCGTAGGCATTGGCGCGCACGCGGCCGGGATCGCTCTCCAGGAAGGGCACATCCTCTGGCTTGGGCGATGTGAAGGGGTGGTGCATAGCGTAGTAGCGCTCGGTCTCGTCATCCCACTCGAACATGGGGAAGTCAACAACCCACAGAGGTGCAAACTTCTTGGGATCACGCAGACCCAACAACTCAGCAACGTGCAGACGCAGGGCGCAGAGCTGTGTGAGAGCCTTGAACTTCTTGCCGCAGAGTACGAGCATCAGGTCGCCATTCTGTGCGCCCATGCGCTCGGCCATAGCCTGCAGATCCTCCTGCGAGTAGAACTTATCGACAGATGACTTGAGGTTGCCCTGCTCATCCTTGCGAATCCATACCAAACCCTTAGCACCAACCTGAGGACGCTTAACGTACTCTGTCAGTGCGTCAATCTGCTTGCGAGTGTAGCCTGCACAGCCCGTAGCTGCGAAACCTACAACATACTCCGCATCGTCAAATACGGGGAATGAGTGGCCGTGAGCAAGGTCGGTGATGTCGTGGAACTCCATACCAAAGCGCAAATCGGGCTTGTCAGAACCATACTTCTCCATAGCCTCAATCCAAGGCATACGCTGGAAGGGCTCCGAGAACTCTACGTTCATCACATCCTTGAACATATACTTTGCCCAGCGCTCGAAGATCTCCAATACATCCTCCTGCTCAACGAACGACATCTCGCAGTCGATCTGTGTAAACTCGGGCTGACGATCGGCACGCAAATCCTCATCGCGGAAGCAACGTACGATCTGGAAGTAGCGGTCATAACCTGCAACCATCAGAAGCTGCTTCAGGGTCTGAGGCGACTGGGGCAGAGCATAGAACTGATTAGGGTTCATACGGCTGGGCACAACAAAGTCGCGTGCGCCCTCAGGCGTTGAACCTACCAGGTAGGGGGTCTCAATCTCGAGGAAACCCTCTCCGTCGAGGAATGTGCGGATGGCGTGAGCCATGCGGTGACGCAACTCCATGTTGCGCTGCAAGGGGGGACGACGAAGATCCAGATAACGATACTTCATGCGCAGATCATCGCCACCGTCCGAGTTCTCCTCAATGGTGAAGGGAGGCGTCTGTGCCTTGTTGAGTATCTTGATCTCTGTGGCTGCCACTTCAATCTCGCCCGTAGGCATTTTGGGGTTCTTCGATGAACGCTCGATTACCGAGCCGGTAACCTGCAATACGAACTCACGACCGAGTTCTGCTGCTGCCTCGCGTGTTGCTGCGGGTGAATTCTCCTCCACAACGATCTGTGTCAGGCCGTAACGATCGCGCAGATCGATAAAGGTCATTGCACCAAGATTACGAACCTTTTGTACCCATCCGGCCAGTGTTACACTCTGACCTACATGGTCGATTCTGAGCTCACCACATGTATGACTTCTGTACATAATTGTATCTGTTTTTATATAATTGGCTTTATTATCACGCAAATATACGAAAAAATGGATATTTTACACCATATTTGCTTTTTCCTGGTGAAATTATTAAATTCGCAATCGTTTATGGAAAAAGAGAAAAATTTAGGTCAGCAGGATAAAAAGTTTATGCAGTTGGCAATAAACGAGGCTCACAAGGCGTTAAAGGAGCAGGAGGTGCCAATTGGAGCTGTTATCGTGTGTGGTGATCAAGTCATTGGCCGTGGACATAATCTGGTGGAGACGCTGTGCGATGCTACGGCTCATGCCGAGATGCAGTGTATTACCGCTGCCGCCTCGACACTTGGAGGTAAGTATCTGAAAGATTGCACGATATATGTAACGGTGGAGCCTTGCATAATGTGTGCCGGAGCGTTGGCATGGAGTCAGATAGGTCGCGTGGTATATGGTGCCGACGATCCCAAACGTGGTTTTACAACCGTTCAGGGACGTATATTTCACCCTAAAACCGTAGTCGAGAAGGGTGTTATGCAGC
>JAGBYV010000171.1 GCA_017628595.1 Alistipes sp. | reverse complement strand
TATCTATTCGATCAAAGTCGAAGGGGCTATAGATCGAAATAAAGAGCAGAGCGAAGATAGGCACGAAGATAATCATCGCGAGCTGATTCGATCTGTTATATATGAATTGTGGTATAGGAGTCATCTCTGCTCTGTTTTAATTATCTAACCTCCAAAGCCATGCGACACAACGCCTCACCAGCGTCATTGCGGTAAGCAAACTGATATGTATTACCCTCTGCCTGAGCCATAAGCGTCAAACGATCGCCATAGCGCGACTCCTTCATGAAATTCATATCGAAACGGAATGCCGACAAATGCTCGGGCACCTCAATGGGGAGAGTATCGAATATCATGTCAATATAGCGCATTGTATTCATATGACGGTTGAAGTCGATATCGCTATACACCACGCGATGCTCCTTAATGGGCTCGCTCGTCACAACGCCAATACGACGCGGGCGCTCACAGGGCGACGGTGAATCAACCATATTACCCTCATGTGCCTTTGCCATGGTATTCATATCTACGGGCATACGTGTAGCATAATCGATCATGCACCACTGCGATACGGCACGACCAAACTCCTCTCCCTTATCGTTTACGAGTGTGAAATTACGCGTAGATGAGAGGCGGTTGTAGTCGCTAATCCATGTGTAAAGTGTAAAGTCGCTATACTCCTCGGGCAGATAATCCATCTCCAGACACATGCGAGAGAGAACCCAGCCATAATTATTATTCGCCAAAGCATCGATACCAAAACCACGCTTGTGAGCATCCTCACCCGCTGCATGTAGAACCAGATCACACATCGACGATACCGACACGCGGCTCGTAAAATCAACATGCTGAGGTCCAACCTTATAGCAAAAAACACTTTTCTCCATATCTCATTTATTAGTTTATTCTGAACATTAATATTACGTCACAAAATTAAAAAAAAATTGGCAGATAACCATAAATAAGGTCGCGTTTTGACACTAAACGCCAAAACGCGACCTCACTAACTATATGCTTTATGCAGATTACTTCTTTACCAGCAGCACTGCATCGGCACAAATCTGTCCTGTCACATCACCCTTATTGGTAAACTCAACGAATCCGGGCTTGCCGCTCTGCAAAGAATACTCGCCAAGAGATACCCACTCTCCTGATGTCTGACCAAGAATCTCTATCTCATCGGCATTGAGAATGATGGTCTTCTCCGCACCGCCATCATTGAGCAATAGCTCGGTCTTCTTCGATGACTCGGCACGACGGATGAAATAGGTGTAGATCTCATACTTGCCGTCTGTCTCCACCTCGAACGGATAGCGTACACGCTGCTCCTTTGATGTAGGATTGAGCACCATATATGAACGGCCAAAGCCATTGTTCTTCTCGATACGGGTCCAGCCCTCGGGCAGTGAGAGCGAAGAGTCATCAACAACGATATCGGCAGGCGTGCCATCGAGCAGAGGATCCTCTACGTACATACGCTGAATCTCCTTTACATCAACCTCCTGCACCTTGACACCGCCATCGATAGCCAGACAGGCGGCCTTTGCTGCGCTCTGACCAAGGAGCATAAATACGGGCTCCATACGGATCGAACCGTAAGCGATATGGCTTGCCGACAAGCATACGGGGACAAGCAGGTTGTCGCACTCCTCGCGCTTGGGTGTAAGGCAACGGTACGACACATCATAAGGCAGACCGCCCGAGATCTCTACATTACCCTCGTTCTTGACCATCGTCTTGCCATCCTTAACGATGACAACTCGCTGGCAATTGTGCGAATCCATAGTATATGCCGCCATACCTACGCCATCGTCCACCTTGGCGATATTG
>JAGBYV010000170.1 GCA_017628595.1 Alistipes sp. | reverse complement strand
CTCTCGGTAGCGGTGGCTATGACCGTCATTGTCGGTTCGTTAATGATTGGTGACTCGGTGCGTGGAACCCTGCGAGCACAGGTTGATGAGCGACTGGGAGAAAGCCAAAGCATAATCTTCGCCCGTGAATCATATCTCGATCAGGAAATACTCAACGCCCTGCCCGAGGCCGAGGGCTATCTGCTGATGCAGGGCTTTATCTCGCACAACGGCATGCTGCATCCAGTGATGGTGTGGGGCTGCCAGATGGAGGGCGATGCGGCATTTATCAATGAGCCACTTGCCGAGGAACTGGGCGAGGAGGAGATGGAAAACCTTGTTTTGCGTCTGCCATCGGCGGGCATGGTGCCATCGGGAAGTCTTTTTGTTACGGATAACTACACGACGAGCCTTCGTCTTAAAGTTGCCGGCGTACGTTCTTCCGAGGAGGGTGGAAATATGAATCTTCGTACTGAGCAGGTGCAGCCCTTCAACATCTTTCTGCCTCGTCATGTCTTGGCTGAGGCTATGGAGGTGGATGCAAAGATAAATCTTATTCTCTCACCACGCCTTATCACTGAGGATGAGTTGCTTGCGGCGTGGCAACCCCACCACTCGGGACTTGTCATTAAGCAGATGCCTCAATACGTAGAGGCCACCTCGTCGCGTATATTTTTGCAGGAGCACGTGGTGGATAGATTCTGCTCTTCGGACAAGAATGCTAACCGATTGTACTCATATCTTGCCAATGGCATATCTTCGGAGCGAGATACCATCCCCTACTCATTCGTTACGGCACTTGATAGTTATGCAGGCATTGAATTGGGTGCGGGTGAGGTGATTCTGTCTGACTACTCGGCCCGCAGATTGGGCGCAAAGGTTGGTGATAATGTTAAAATATCATACTATAAGGCAGAGGAGTTAAAGAATCTGTCTACCATCGAACGTGAGTTTAAGGTTCGAGCTATTTTGCCGTTGGAGCAACTCCACGCCGATGAGCATCTTAGTGCCGAGTTCCCCGGCCTTAGCGATGTGGAGCGATGCACCGAATGGGATAGCGACCTTCCGCTTAATATGGATTTAATCGAGGATGAGGACGAAGCGTATTGGGAGCATTATCGCCAAACGCCCAAAGCCCTTATCGCCTACTCTTCAGTTATAGACGACTGGCAGAGCGACTACGGCACGGCTACGGCGCTGCGCCTGAGCTCCATGCCCGACCTAACGGCACTGCAACCCGATATGTTCGGCGTAGAGATCATGCACCCTCGAGAGGATGCGATATATGCTGCTCAGAACGGAGTGGATTTCTCGTCCCTGTTCCTTGCTTTGGGATTTTTCATTGTTGTGTCGGCTCTGCTGCTGATTTACACTCCGCTATTGGAGATGTATGAGAGCCGTCGTGAGGAGATGCAGACTCTGCTTACGATAGGTTTTACACCCGCACGAATACGTCGTATGCTTGCCTCGGAGGCTACGCCCATAGTGCTTGGCGGTGTGGTGTCAGGAATATTTGCAGGCGTTGTCTACACGATTATCATCCTGTGGCTTCTGGAGAACGTATGGCATGGCGCAACACACACTGCCTCGTTCTCGCTCCATTTCCGACCGATAACAATTCTTTTGGGCACCGTTGCCTCGACTGCGCTGACTGCCGCCGTGGTGGCATGGGCAATAAGGGGTGCTATCGGGAGGTTTGACACCGAGCGTAAGGGTGTGGATGCCATATCGACAAAGAGTATTGCTACTCGTGGTGTTCTGTTCTCGTTGCTTACCATTGCAACCATAGTGACCTACATCTATGCTATCTCGGCTACAGCATCGGTGCTCGTAGCCGTGGTGGCTGGACTCTGCTTTATGCTCACGGCAATGGTTGGTATCGATCTGTGGACTATGGTGCGACGACAGAAAGCTTTACAGGTAAATACCCTATCGCCCCGTCGCATAATTGAGGGCTCGCTCTATGCCTCACGCCGAGGTGCTATGCTATCGCTCCTGACACTCGCATTCGGAGTGTTTATTACATTTGTTGTGGGATTGAACCGTCGTTCGTTCGATAACGGTGCGGAGCTCTCGGCCGCTACGGGTGGTTACGACCTGTGGTGCGAGACATCGGTTGCCATGCAGCACGATCCATCGACCGAGGCGGGTCGCAAGGAGTTGGGTATTGCATCACAATGGAGTGGCGACGCCCTTGCTCTGAAGCGCTACGGTGCTGATGATGCAAGTTGCATGAATCTTAATAAAATCTCGCTGCCCTCGGTGCTTGGAGTGAATGCTGAGGCTTTGGAGCAGGCTGAGTTTGAAGTTGGCGACAACATCTTCAATGCCGACCGCCGAGAACTATTCCATCTAATAAGAAAACCTCTTGCCGAGGATACCTATCCCGCCATCGTCGATGCTACGGTGCTGATGTGGAGCCTGGGCAAGCAGCTGGGCGATACGCTGCACTACTCTACTCACGATGGACGAGCCTTGCGAATTATTCCCGTTGCCACATTCACGGGCAGCATATTCCATGGCAATATACTTATTGACTCCGACCTTTTTGACAAGGCTTGGCCCGAAAATAATGGCTGTAACATATTTCTTGTGCGGAGCAGTGAGTCCAACGACATGAAACAATATCTGCAACAGAGCCTCTACGAATATGGCATCAGAGTAACGCCAACACACGAGCGACTTGAGACAATCAACGAGGTGACGGATACATATCTCAGTATATTCATGACACTTGGCAGCATAGGCCTTTTGCTGGGACTTCTGAGCTTTGCCATCGTCGTGCGCAAGAATCTAACGCGCTCGGCAGAGGATATACGCTACTACCGCTTGTTGGGCTTCCCGACTCGACGCATAGCCTCGATTCTATACAAGGAAAATATATTCATCCCTCGCATAGCCATCCTATCGGGAGTTGTGGGTGCAATGATCGGTATAGGCCGAGGATGGAGTGCCGTAGGTGTATGGATATGGATTGGTGGCGTGGCGGTGGTTGCTGCTATGCTTATTTTGGTGCGACTGTTTGTTCGTCTGCAAATCGAACAGGTGCTTGCCTCACACGATATACCGAAAACTCACTAACATAAAAACTATGAAACGAATCATTCTTTTATCAATTGCTACGCTGGGTTTATGCTCGGCATCGGCACAGATTGCACACGATGGCTGGCGTGGTCCGAATCGTACGGGTGTATATGCCGAGACAGGGTTGTTGAAACAGTGGCCCGAGGCTGGTCCTGCGCTAATGTGGGAATCGCTCGAAGCTGGCAAAGGCTATTCGAGTCCTGTTGTTGCGGGCGACCGTGTATATATCACGGGCATGAGCGACGACCAGTCGATGGAGATATTTACGGCCTATACACTCGATGGCAAAAAGCTATACTCTGTACCCTACAGCAAGCCCTGGGATGGTCAATATCCCGAGACGCGCACAACGCCCACGATCGACAACGGCAAGGCCTATCTGATCAGCGGTGCAGGACAGATTGTATGCATCAATACTCTCGACGGCAAGATCCTATGGAGTGTCGATGGCGCAAAGCAATTTGCTCGCAAGACGGGTAACTGGGGTACATCGGAGTGTGCTCTGGTGTTTGACAACAAGGTGATTTATACCCCGGGTGGCGACCTCACCACTATGGTTGCACTGGATAAGAATACGGGCAAGGAGATATGGCGTAGTGGTGCATTGGGTGACCCCTCGACCTACCTCTCGCCGCTGCTTATCGAATATAAGGGTCGTCGTCAGATTGTGGGCGCTACGGCAAACAATATGATTGGCGTGAACCCCGATACGGGCAAGATTGAGTGGCAATACACCATCAAGCCCAAGACCGAGGCATCGTGGGCAAACATTGCACCCAACACCCCTCTGTTCAAGGATGGCAAACTCTTTTATAGCCACGGCTACGACATCTTCTCATTCATGCTGCAGTTGGCCGACGATATGCAGAGCGTGAAGCTCGTTTGGCACAATGGCGATATGGATACGCAGCATGGTGGCTATGTTCTCATCGACGACACGATTTACGGCACTAACCACGACCGCGTAAGCTCGGCATGGTGTGCGCTGGACTGGCAGACGGGCAAGACTCTCTATGCCGATGCGTGGGCAAACAAGAGCGCAGGCGTAGTAATCGCAGCCGATGGTATGCTCTACTGTTACAGCGAGCGTACGGGAGCCGTTGCTTTGGTTAAACCTTCGCGCGAAAAGTTTGATATCATCTCGCAGTTCCGCATTACAAAGGGCTCGGGTCCTCACTGGGCACACCCCGTAATCAAGGATGGCGTGATGTATCTGCGTCACGGCGAGGCACTGATGGCTTATAAGATTAAATAAAAACAGGTATTAGATGAAAAGAAAACTTTTATGCAAAGTAGCAATTCTTGCCATTGTATGTTTTATGACGGCAAGTGTATCTGCCCAGACTACACCCTATGGTTGGCGTGGTCCT
>JAGBYV010000169.1 GCA_017628595.1 Alistipes sp. | reverse complement strand
GTGAATAGCATCTACGATCTCGCGGATGCGGCTCTCGAACACACCGTGTGTAGAGGGGTAGGTAACCATCAAACCGCACAACTCTGATGAGTGCTCCTCGGCCTTTGCCTTGAGATCCTCAACGTCGATGTTTCCGTTGGCATCGCACGCTACGGTAACGATCTTCATACCTGCCATAGCAGCCGATGCGGGGTTGGTACCGTGAGCTGATGCGGGGATGAGGATGATGTTACGATAGCCCTGACCGCGGCTCTGGTGGTATGCGCGGATAACCATAAGGCCTGCATACTCGCCCGCAGCACCCGAGTTAGGCTGCAATGAGCAGCCAGCGAAGCCTGTAATCTTGGCAAGGTCGCTCTCCAGCTCAGAGATAAGCTCGGTATAACCCTCGGTCTGATCGGCGGGAGCAAAGGGGTGCATATTCTGGAAACCTGACAACGACAGGGGCTGCATAATAGCCGCAGCGTTGAGTTTCATAGTACAAGAGCCGAGCGAAATCATTGAGTTAGCCAATGAGATATCGCGCAACTCCAGCTGCTTGATATAACGCATCATATCGCTCTCCGAACGATACTTATTAAATACGGGCTCAGTCAAAATAGCCGACTCGCGCTGAAGCGCAGCGGGGAGCTTTATCTCTGAACCAATCTTCACTGCCTTTACCTTCTTGCCCTTTGCCTCGGCAAAGATTGCAACAACGGCCTCAACCTCAGCCTCGGTAGTTACCTCGTCGGTAGAGAGGCGCACCAAGCCCTCTGAGGGGTAGTAGAAGTTGATACCAGCGGCAAGTGCGATATCCTGCACCACGGCTGCCTCGGCCTCAACCTCAACGGTGTCGAAGATTGTCTTATGTGTAGTCTTATAGCCCATAGCCTCCAAAGCCTCCTTAACGGCTACGGCTGCAGTGTGAGCCGTCATAGCGGCACGACGCATACCCTCAGCACCGTTGTAGATACAGTAGAAGCCAGCCATCGAAGCCATCAAAGCCGATGCGGTACAGATGTTAGATGTAGCCTTCTCGCGCTTGATATGCTGCTCGCGCATCTGCAATGACATACGCAACGCCTTATTGCCCAGGCGATCCACCGACACACCGATGATACGGCCGGGGATATTACGCTTGTAGGCCTCGCGGCAAGCCATATAACCTGCTGCAGGACCACCGAAGCCCATCGGACATCCCAGACGCTGGGTAGAACCTACGGCGATATCGGCACCCCACTCTGCGGGAGGGGTAAGGATAGCAAGTGAGAGTATATCGGCAACGGCAGTTACCAATGCGCCAGCCGCGTGAGCCTTCTCGGCAAATGCAGCATAGTCGCGCACCTCGCCCGAAGCAGAAGGATACTGCACCAATGCACCGAACTCCATACCTGTAAACTCGTATGTAGAGTAGTCATCAACGATGAGCTCAATACCGAAGGGCTCGCTACGAGTCAGGAGCACGTCGAGTGTCTGCGGGAAGATATCCTTATCAACGAAGATCTGATTGCGACCCTGCTTAACGGCATCACGCGAACGCAAAGCATACATCATAAGCATAGCCTCGGCAGCGGCGGTAGCCTCGTCCAGCAGCGAGCAGTTGGCGATCTGCATGCCTGTGAGCGAGAGGATAGCGGTCTGGTAGTTCAAGAGCGCCTCCAGACGGCCCTGTGAAATCTCAGCCTGATAGGGAGTGTATGAGGTGTACCATGCGGGGTTCTCAAACACGTTACGGCTCACAACAGCAGGCACAGCCGTAGGATAGTAGCCCATACCGATAAATGAGCGCAGCTGACGGTTTTTGGCAGCAAGCGAGGCAACGTGCGATGCGAACTCATACTCGCTCATGCCCTCTGCAGGCAGTGCGATAGGTTTCTTCAGACGAATAGAGGCGGGAATAACCTGCGAGATAAGCTCCTCGACAGACTCCACACCGATGACCTTCAGCATCTCGGCCAGGTCGCTGGGATTAGTAACGCCAATATGGCGATCCATAAATTTGTCTAACATTTCTTCGGTGTTTTATTTTGTTTAATAATATTTCTTGCAAATTAATTTCTACACAAAGGAATTAATACTTAAACGTGCTGCCGCCGACAAACTCGCGCAGAATTGATGTGGGCGGGATCTCATCGGTATATAGCGGCGTGAAGTTATCCAGGAACTGCAACAGACGGCGTGCCTCGCCATACTCGGGCTCCGTGTCGGGCACCTCGCGCAGGATGGGTTCGATCTTGGGACGAAGAACCAGAATCTCGTAAAAGAGCGAAGTATTGAATATCACGTCGGCATTCTCCTGATAGGGGAATATATGCTTCTCCTCTCCACGTCGCACGCTGGGCCAGCGCTGCAGCGTTGCCAATGCATTGGCTCCACGCGTAGCATAGTCGCGTGTGATGCGGCGCAAAAGTCTGTTATCGGTGGTCTGGATGCGTGTAAGGTTATCCATGGCAACCGAAGTAAGGCACGAAGCATAGATACCGAACTTATGCTCACGCGGGATACTCGGCGTAAGGCGTGGATTCAGGGCGTGAATACCCTCCATAATAATCACCGAATGCTCACCCAGCTTAAGCGGATTATCATGCCACTTGCGTGAGCCGGTGATAAAGTCGTAGCGTGGTACCTCAACACTCTCACCATCCATCAGACGCTTAAGATCCTTATTGAGCAACTCCAGATCAATAGCCTCCAGAGCCTCGAAATCATACTCACCATTCTCATCCTTGGGTGTGCGGTCGCGATCAACAAAGTAGTCGTCGAGCGAGATCAGCACAGGATCAAGGCCCAAAATACGGAGCTGGATACCCAGACGTTTCGACGTGGTGGTCTTACCACTTGACGAAGGGCCTGAGATCAGTACAACACGCGTGCCGTGCTCCTTGTTGGCAGCATAAATCTGATCGGCAATACCGGCAATCTTCTTTTCGTGGAAGGCCTCGGCAACCTTGATCAGCTCGCTCATGTCGCCATTGAGCAGTTTTTCATTCAGATGGCCAACCGTGGGCACACTCATAATCTGCACCCAGTCGTGATACTCCGAGAAGACGTCGAGCATCTTGTCCCAATGTACATTCATATCGAGTTTCGAGGGGTCAAGACGTGTAGGCAATGCTACGTAGAAACCCTCGTCGTAGCGCTTGATGTCAAACAGGTGGATATAACCTGAGTCGGGAGCCAATGCGCCATAGAAATAACCGACGACGTCGTCCATGCGATACAGGTCACTGTAAAGACGCGGACGTGTATTGAGCAGAACAATCTTATCGTCGTAGCCATACTCCTTATAGATCTCCTCCACCTCGGAGGTGAGCATACGATGGCGCATAATGGGATAGCGGGCAGCGATAATTGACTGCATACGCTCGCGCAGAGCCACCAGACCGGCATCGGTGAGCTGCTCGCCATCGGCGAACTCATAGTAGAGTCCACGTCCCAGAGAGTGGCGGATATACAATTTACGGTCACTGTAGATATCCCGCACAGCCTTCTGCAGGATGAATGATATGGTACGCTGATATACTCGATAGCCCTCGAAGTGCGTAATATCGATAAAACGCACGGTCATAGGCTTGAAGATTTGATAGTTCAGCTCCTTGAGGCGGTTGTTCACATAGGCCGCAAGAAAGGGGAGCTCGTTCTTAATGCCGAACATCTCAATCAGATCGAGCAGCGGTGTACCCATCTCTATCTCCAAATGCGAAGAGGTGTTTTCGCATATAACTTTTACTTTTCCCTGCATATTAGTAGTTTTAGGTGTGTAAAGATACGAATTTTATTCGTAAGTATCATCTTTGGCAAAAAATTATTTCGCCAAGTCGAAATCTCGCCCTAAAACGACATACGGCAGACCAACTCGCCACACATATAAGCCATCTCGTCACATTGTTAGGGGTTTGTCGGGGGCAGGCGATTTGTTTTTATGGAAAATTATTACTTTTGCGTCCATAGTTATAAATTCAGCAAACAATTATGACAAAGATCAAAGACAATTGCATACTCATCACGGGCGGTGCATCGGGCATAGGCCGCATCATGGGCCGCATGGCTCTGGAGAAGGGTGCCCGCCAGTTGATTATATGGGATATCAACGAGGAGAATCTCAATGCGACACGCGATGAACTCGCCACACTGGGCAAGGTGGCATGCTATAAGGTCAACATTGCCGACCACGCAGCCGTCGAGCAGACATTTCGCCAGACTACCGAGGAGTGCGGAGCGGTGGATATTCTGATTAACTGCGCCGGCGTTGTGACCAGCAATAAGACTTTTGAGCAGCTGACACTCACCGATATCGAGCGCACGATGGCCATCAACGCCACGGCACCCATGGTCATTGCACTGCAGGCACTGCCACATATGATTGAGCGCAATCATGGCCACATATGCAATATCGCATCGGCAGCAGGCATGCTCTCCAACCCCCGCATGTCGGTATATGCCGCCAGCAAATGGGCCGTTGTCGGCTGGTCGGATTCGGTCAGAATAGAGTTGCAGGAGCGAGGCAGCAAAGTACGTTTTACCACCATTGCACCCTACTACATCTCAACGGGAATGTTCGATGGCGTGCGCTCACGATTTATCCCCATCCTCAAGCCCGAGAGTGCGGCACGCAAGATTCTGCGCGCCATAGAGCATAACAAGCGATTCAAGGGTCTGCCATTCAGCTTCCACTTCATACGCCTCTGTCAGGCGTTGCTCCCCTCATCGTGGTTCGACTTAATTGTCGGCCACTGGCTGGGCATATACTCAACAATGGACCACTTCACAGGTCGCAAATAATGAACCCCCGCTATATGGATTGGATATTCAACCTCTCGGCATTAGCTATGCTCTCGCTCGCCATCGGCCTTATCGTGCTGGTGGTGGCACTCGTAGCCATGCTCTTCGGTGCCTCGTTCAAGATGATATTTCTCAGAGGTTTATGGTTTATGCTATTCCCCTGGCTGGCCTGGCTTTATGGCACAATGGTGGAGCGCAACCGCTTTCGCATTAAGCGCACCGAGATCGTAAGCCAGACGCTGCC
>JAGBYV010000168.1 GCA_017628595.1 Alistipes sp. | reverse complement strand
GTTACCGAGCGGCGTGACACATCCCAAAAGGGAATCTTGTAATCCCAATGAATGGGAGCAAAATGTGGCTGGTGTTGCGGAAAAGAGTCTATACTGCTATGCGACGGAGAGGATAGTGCAGGCCAGCGAAGTCGCAGCGAATCAATTATCATATCGCCTCGTGAAGGCAACGATGGCAAGGAGTCTATCTCGTACCACAAGGTGTCGCCACTCGTCCAGCGACGTGGTTGTTGCGCCGTAACCGACGAAACGTAGTAACGAGAAAACAAAACCACACAAATGGCGGCAAGGAACAACACAGAAAGAATAATATATTT
This sequence comes from Alistipes sp., assembly GCA_017628595.1. Classification (GTDB taxonomy): domain Bacteria; phylum Bacteroidota; class Bacteroidia; order Bacteroidales; family Rikenellaceae; genus Alistipes. The sequence goes on along the minus strand of JAGBYV010000168.1, from coordinate 6,225 downwards.
CCCCTTCACAATCTAAAACACCTCTTGCAAAATCCTGATCGATTGCACGGAGTTGATAGTATCGAGGTGGTAGGAGTAGTAGGATAACAACGCCGCCAGGAAATCCACTCTCTGGTGGCGGTTAAGACCTATCTCGCCCAAATATCGCACATCGCACTCCAGCATATCGCGGAGGATGAGGGCATTCTCCTGAGAGATGCGATATTCTCGTGGGGGACACTCTGTAGTATAAAGTCCTTCGGCGAGATTAAACCACGCTTCAGGCTGATACTCATTACCGGGCGAAAAACCCAGAAAACGGCACAGATTTGAGAGAAACCATAGGTGGAAATTAGCCACACCCTCAGTTGCTGCATCCAGTGCCTCGACCGAGCCCCAAACGAAATCGAACAACATCTCATTTGCCTCACTCTCCTTGACCAGACGGTGCAAAACCTCTGCCATAAAGAGGGCTATGGTCGATTTTTTTATATCAAAAGGAATTGATTGCAAGACAATACCCGACTGCACTGCGCCAAAGCGGTGCATCTGCATCTTCGAGGACTCCAGCCCCTCGAATTCAAGAGCAAACATAGGCTGAAACAGGGCCATCTTCTGCCCAGCACGACGTGAACCCACGCCCTGCACAATATAACTCTGACGGCCATGTGACGATGTAAGCATATGCACGACAACGCCTCGATCACCATATTTCAAGGTGCCCAGAACCACGCCGCGCGCCGTATAACGCTTCATCGCCTGTATTGCCATACTACTCGGGGTCTTGCCAGTCGCCGTTGGCCTTGATGAGTGCTATAAGATGATCGATAGCCTCCTCCTGCGGGATATTGCGCTCAACAATCTCACGACCCTTATAGAGTGTGATGCGTCCCGCTGCAGCTCCAACATATCCATAGTCTGCATCGGCCATCTCACCAGGACCATTGACGATGCAACCCATGATACCGATCTTGAGATTCTTTAGATGTGATGTGCGGCTCTTGATATCAGCCAGAGTCTTCTCGATATCGTACAGCGTGCGACCACAACTTGGGCAGGCGATATACTCCGTATGCGAAAAACGCACACGCGCCGCCTGTAGAATCATCAGTTCTATATCTCGTACCATCTTCTCATCGAGCTGCGGAGCATCGATCCATATACCATCGGCCAGTCCATCAAGGAACAATACTCCCAGATCGGCGGCAGCCTTCAGAGCAACCGACTCGGCCTCGGCATCATCGTAACGACGCTTAACCACTACTGGCTCACGATCATCCATATTCAATATCGCAGCACGCAGTTCGGCAGTAGGATTATTGCTCACTGACTCCACTACTCGGAACTGCTCCGTAATCTCATCATGCACAACGGGTGTCATCACATCCGAACGACGCACATACTCCGTAGCATGATAACGCTCGGGATAATTAACCGTGAACACGCCCTCTCGCTGCTTATAATAATCGACCAACATCTGCGCTACGGGCACCTCATTCTCGGGAGCTTCGGTAAGCGAAACGCGAATCGTATCACCAATACCGTCGGCAAGCAATGCACCAATGCCCACTGCGCTCTTGATGCGACCCTCGATGCCATTACCGGCCTCGGTTACCCCCAGATGCACGGGATAGGTCATTTCCTCGCGCTCCATAGCCTCGACCAGCAGACGGTAGGCCTGCACCATTACACGGGTATTGCTCGACTTCATCGACACGACCACTTGGTCGAACTCCTCACGTCGGCATACGCGCAAAAACTCCATAGCCGAGACGACCATACCCTCGGGCGTGTCGCCCCACTCATCGAATATGCGTTTTGCCAGCGAACCATGATTTACACCTATACGCAACGCAACACCTCGCTCACGGCACTGGGCGATAAGAGCCTCCAACTCGCCATTAGATGTGCGGTAGTTACCGGGATTGATACGAACCTTATCCACATAACGTGCTGCGATAGAGGCCACTTCGGGAACAAAATGGATATCGGCTACAATAGCGGTCTGGTAGCCTTCATTACGCAATTGTGCAACGATATTCTCCAGATTCTCGCCCTCCTTGCGACCCTGCGCCGTAAGACGTACAATGCCGGCACCGGCATCGGCGATGCGCTCAACCTGCGCTACACTGAGCTCAGTATTGGCTGTCGGGGTATTGGTCATCGACTGCACTGCAATTGGATGCTCGGAACCGATTCGCACATTACCAATGTGCACCTCGTGTGCTTTGCGACGTATATATTTTGTAAGATCCATATCTTTAGAATTATGCAATTAACATTTACCTGTCATTATATCCAGAATCAGTGTATCTGTGGCATTCATACCCTCGCGACCAATCGTTGTAAGGTTTTTAATCGAGCGATCGACATCCTCGTCAATGATACCCTCCAGCTTCGATACACAACGATGTTCCATAGCCATCATAGCCGACAAAACGGCTGTCGAAACGCCACTTGCCAACTTAAGCGCACAGCTCGGCTTGGCACCATCACATATCATACCCGTAAGGTTGGCTATCATATTTTTCACAGCCATAGCTACCTCGTCGTATCCACCGCCCATGAGATATGTAATACCGCAACTTGAACCAGCCGCCGCAACAACACATCCACACAAAGCTGAAAGACGACCCAGACTCTGCTTAATATATATGACAGTCAGATGGCTGAGCGTAAGCGCACGGATCATCTGCTCATTGGAAGCACCACATTCCTCACCATAAACAACAACGGGCAGAGTAGCCGTAATGCCCTGATTTCCACTACCAGAATTACTCATTACGGGCACCATGGCACCACCCATACGGGCATCACAAGCCGACGCTGTATAAGACAATATGCGGGTAAAGATGCTATCACCCAAAACATGCAACTCACGACTGCCTCGCAAGGTCTTACCCAGCGAGTGACCGAAATCTGCACCAAATGCACTCTCGGCAGCAGCCTTATTGAGCCGCTTCGACTCAAGAATAAACTCAATCTCCTCCAGCGGAGCAGTCATGGCAAAATCATATACCTTACGCAGCGATAGAACCACGTCATCGGTCTGCTCGCTCCGTACGCCCACGGCACGATTATCCAAGGTCACCTGTCCATCCTGCTCAAGATAGACAAATGTTGTGTGACCTCCGGCAATAATCGCCTTGGCTAAATGACCTGCTGCTGACACTACCACCTCAATATAGAGTTTCTCTTCTATTCCCTCCTTTACATCTATCGAAATGCGCTTCTCGTCTATATAGGCACGACCATCGGCCACAGCCTTCTCATCGGCATCCTTCAACACCTCCAGGCCATATTCCGAGCGGCCTACAATAGCACCCAACGCAATGGCAATAGGCAATCCTATCATGCCCGTACCGGGAATACCGACACCCATGGCATTTTTCAGGATATTGGCACTCAACAGCACCTCTATCTTTTCGGGCTTACAACCCAACAACTCGGTAGCACGTGCTACGCACAACGACACGGCAACTGGTTCGGTGCAACCAATGGCAGGCACCACCTCGCGTTTTATAAGGGCTACGATAGCCTCTATATCGGCAGTAGAAAACATAATTTTGCGATTTCAATTTTGTACAAAATTACAAACTGTCGTTGATTATAGCAATTTTTACGACGATTTTCCTTTCGCACAAACACAAAAATAGGGGATGTATCCGCGAAAATACATCCCCTTCTCCAAAATAACTATATGCTACAATTAATTATAAAGGAATCTCTGGATTGACTGTTTGGGAGTGTGCTCAAAGCCCTGCTCGATAATCTCAATCTGCGCGATCTTGCTATACGCGGGCAGAATCTTGTTCAACAAGATACGATTCTCCTCCAGCTGAGCCTTCAGTTCCTCACGATTGCCACTCTTCTGATCATCGGGAGTAAGTGCCACAAGAGCAACCAGACCACCCTTACGCTCAACTACGAGCGACTCTCCTACGTGGGGCATAGAGTTAAGCTGGCTCTCGATCTCCTCGGGATAGATATTCTGACCATTAGGGCTGAGGATCATACACTTGCTACGGCCCTTGATGAAGATATTGCCATCGCGATCGATAATACCCAAATCGCCTGTACGAAGATAGCCATCCTCGGTAAAGGTAGCAGCTGTAGCCTCGGGATTCTTGAAGTATCCCTGCATAACGTTGTCGCCATGTACCTGAATCTCTCCCACCTTATGCTCGGGATCCTCAGAGTCAATACGTACAACCACATTATCCACAGCACGACCGCACGAACCAAGGCGGAACGACTCCCAGGGTGAGTAACCGATAAGCGGAGCGCACTCGGTCATTCCGTAACCAACTGTATAAGGCAGGCGAATCTTACGCATCACCTTCTCAACGGGCAGGCTAATAGCGGCACCGCCAAGAACGATTGAACGCAGATTACCACCAAAAGTATTAAGCAATGTAGCACGCACCTTGCCATAAATAAGGTTGCTAACACCAGGAATAGACGTCAATATACGCATCATGGGCTTATTGAGCGTAGGCATAACCTTATTCTTGAAGATCTTCTCCATAACCAGGGGCACTGTAATCAGGATGTAAGGCTTAATATCGGCCAACGCCTGCATGAGCACCGTGGGAGTGGGTGTCTTGCCCAGGAAATATACGTGAGCACCACCACTCAAGGGGTAGAGGAACTCGAATGCCATACCGTACATATGAGCCAACGGAAGCATCGACATAATCTTATCATCGTTGGTTACGGGGATATTGCGCAGACCAAACTCAATATTTGATGAGAGGTTACGCGCAGTAAGCATTACGCCCTTGGGCGAGCTTGTAGTACCAGATGTGTAATTGATAATTGCAAGATCGTCCAGAGATGAGAACTTATAGTCGGTCACCGCCATCTTCTCCTCCTCGCCATATACCTTAGGCATTGTAGCCTCGATCTGCTCTGCGGCCTCGGCATAGGCCTTGTCGGCAGCATAGAGCAAAGAGAAATCATCAACATTGATTGCCGCTTTCAGATTAGGCATTGTTGACTGATCCATATTATCCCACATGCGTGTCTCGGTGAAGAGCACAACACTCTCAGAGTGGAAGGTAAGTCCCGCGATAGTCTCGGGCGCAAAGTCGGGAAGAATGGGCACTGCCACGCAACGACGTGTTGCTGCAGCCAGAAAACTGATAGCCCAATGTGCGCAGTTCTTTGAAGCGAGGGCAATCTTATCGCCATCCTGAATCTCCATCACCTCAAACAAAGCGTGCAACTTTGCTATACGTGTTGCCATGTCGGCAAATGTAAATGTTGCTCCTTTGTAATCGCTCAAAGCAGGTTTCTGCCACTGCTCGCGCATTGAGGTTTGAAGTATGGAAAGATAGTGTCGCATAAAATTTAACTCCTATTTATTAAATTTGGTTTTTCAATTATGATGCGAATATCGCGTTATTATGCGAGTAAAAAAAATAAATGTGATAGCCACCACTATCGAGGGGCGAAATCCCTATAGGGGTTAAAAAACGCTATTTAGGGGTGAAATTCGAAAATTCCACCCCTAAATAAATCACACTTTTACGAAAATTATGCGTTTTCAGGCGAGCTTATAAGCCACTTTTTGACACTATCAACATAGGTCTTTGAAATGGGGACATCGGGGACTCCGGCAATGCCGAATTCGATGAACATACCCTCTTTTTCACGACGCATGACCTTGACCAAATCCAGATTCACCATATAGGAGCGGTGACACTGCTGAATGTGAGTTGACGCCAACTGCTCGGCAACATGCTTCAGTGTATTACGCACCAGCACCTTCTTGGGAGCGTTGTTATTGGTATACCATACACAGATATAATTATCGGCCGACTCAATCAGGAGCAGGTGCTCACGACGTACCGATAGGCGCATCTCGCCCTTGGTATCGAAAATCTGAATATATGCCGTCTGCAGAGCTGTCTCATCCTCGGCTATCTGTTGGCGCAATAGACGCAACTGCGCCACACGCTCCTGCCAAATGAAGTAGATGTAGCACATGGTATAAGGGATCAAGAGGATAAGGAAAGTCTTTACCAGAGAGTTGCGGAATAGTGTTATAACACCTTTCTCAGTCTCGGTAAAAAGCACCGCAGCAAGGGTAAAAATAACGGACATAGCCAAAATCTCGCAAGCTATCCAGCTAATATATGTAACATAGGACATCGTATGGCGACGAGTATGTATGTTCATAAGCCATCGGCTAATAGCTGCAACAGCCATACCAATCAAGATAAGGAAGATGGTAATAAGCTG
>JAGBYV010000167.1 GCA_017628595.1 Alistipes sp. | reverse complement strand
GCCGATGGCAAGGTGTCGGAGGATGTGGTGGAGCGCACACGACGTGATGTGGTTGAGATGCTTAAGATGCAACTCAAGCCTGAGTTCCTGAACCGTATTGATGAGATTGTGATGTTTGAACCCTTGTCGCGTGCCGACATTGAGCGCATTGTCGATATTCAGATGGGTATCATCAGCCGTATGTTGCAGCATAATGGCATCACGCTCGAGTACACAGCCGCAGCACGTGAGGCGATAGCGAAGATGGGCTACGATCCGTTGTATGGTGCACGTCCCGTGAAGCGAACTATCCAGCGCGAGGTGGTGAACGATCTCTCGAAGCGCATTCTTGCTGGCGAGGTGGATCGCGACAAGGCAATCAGGATCGATGCCACAGGCGAACGACTGACTTTTACGAACTAAAACATAAAATTCTATTTTTCAGAGAGGTGTGCGATAAAATCGCCGCCTCTTTTTTTGCGTTTGAGAAACATATATTATATTTGTATTATCAAAATATGTATTCTATGAGTTATAGACATCTTACCTATGCTGAGATTTCTACTCTCGAGGCGCAGGCTTGCACGGCCGAGGAGTGGAGCCGAGTGATGGTTGCTGAAGGATTTTTGGCTGATAATATTTATAATGTTCGCTTTTCGGGCGATGTGCGTCTGGGTGTTTTTGAGCGCGAGTTCACGCTCGATGGAGGCCTCAGACGTGTGGCTGGTGTGCGACATGCCACGCTCCATAATGTGGTGGTGGGCGATAACTGTTCAATTGACAATGTCCATAACTATATTGCCAACTACACCATAGGCCACGACACGCTTATCGAAAATGTAGATCTCATCCTTGTCGATTCTCACTCTTCATTCGGTAATGGTGTAGCGGTCAATGTCCTTAACGAGACGGGTGGCCGTGAGGTCTATATCAGCGATAAGTTGTCGGCTCATATGGCCTACATCATGGCTATGTATCGTCATCGTCCTGCCCTGACCGAACGCCTAAAGCAGATGACCGATCACTACACCTCGAAGCACTCTTCGTCGATGGGTAGCATAGGCTCCTATGTAAAGATTACCAATTCGGGATCGCTGCGCAATGTTCGTATTGGCGACTATTGCACCGTGGCGGGCACGTCACGTCTTACCAATGGCACGATAAACAGCAATGCCGATGCCCCGGTACATATAGGTCACGGCGTGGTGTGCGACGATTTCATTATTTCGAGCGGCACGCGAGTAGATGAGGGTGCCATGCTTTCGCGTTGCTTTGTGGGTCAGGCGTGCAAGATTGGTCACAACTACTCGGCATCGGAATCGCTCTTTTTCAGTAACTGCCAGGGAGAGAATGGTGAGGCTTGCGCCATTTTTGCAGGTCCGTTCACCGTGACGCACCATAAATCAACATTGCTTATCGCTGGTATGTTCTCGTTTATGAATGCCGGTTCGGGTTCTAACCAGAGCAACCATATGTATAAACTCGGTCCCATACATCAGGGTATGCTGGAGCGTGGCGCCAAGACCACCTCTAACTCCTACATCCTGTGGCCTGCACGTGTGGGCGCCTTCTCTTTGGTTATGGGTCGCCACGTAAATAACTCCGATACTACGAATTTGCCCTTCTCATATCTTATCGAGCAGAATAATACGACCTATCTTGTGCCGGGTGTAAATCTGCGCTCGGTGGGTACTATCCGTGACGTGCAGAAGTGGCCCAAGCGAGATAAACGTACTGATCCAAACCGTCTGGACTATATCAACTACAACCATCTCAGCCCCTACACCGTGCAGAAGATGATGAAGGGTCTTAAAACCTTGCGCAATCTGCGCTATGCCAGCGGAGAGCTCTCTGATTTGTATTCGTTCCATAGTGCCAAGATCAAGAATTCGGCGCTGGTGAAGGGTATAAAATTCTACGAAACAGCGGTGCATAAATTCCTCGGTAACTCCATAATCAAGCGTCTGGAGATTACCGAGTTCCGTAGTGACGAAGAGATCCGCGAGCGTCTGCGTCCCGATACGCCGATAGGTAGTGGTGAGTGGGTTGATCTCTCGGGATTGATTGCCCCCAAGAGCGAGGTTGATCGTGTGATCGACGGCATAGAGTCGGGCAGGATAAATCTGCTTAAGGAGGTGAACGATGAGTGGCGCACGATGCACGAGAACTACTACACCTACGAGTGGACATGGGTTTACGAGCATCTGGAGGAGTTCTATGGTGTGAATCCAGAGGAGATAACGGCTGCGGATGTTATTCGCATTGTTGAGCAGTGGCGCGAGGCCGTTGTAGGTCTTGACCGTATGATATATGAGGATGCCCGCAAGGAGTTCTCGCTGGCCTCACGCACAGGCTTTGGCGTGGATGGCTCACGTACGGAGAAGGATATGGATTTCGAGCAGGTGCGAGGTGACTTTGAGAGTAATCCCTTTGTGCAGGCTACGCTCCAGCATATTGAGGTTAAGAGTGCGCTGGGCGATGAGATAATTGCCCGCATGCGTCGGGTGAATAAATAAACAAAGGCTGCTTCGAGCAGCCTTTGTTTTTATTTAATATCCTTTGCACCTTTGATCCAGGGCATCTTTTCGCTGATGAACTGCAATACCTTTACGGGGTAGTCTGTGCAGGCAATATCAGCACCCAGAGCCAGCGCCAGCTGGAAATCCTCTACCGAGCCGCCGGGCCACAAGTTCACAATCAAACCCTCCTTG
>JAGBYV010000166.1 GCA_017628595.1 Alistipes sp. | reverse complement strand
GGAGCAGGTCTCAACAAAGACCTTGAGTTTCTGATACAACTCCGCAGGCAGCACCGAGTTAAGGAACTCGGAGAGGATATCATCGTCGGCCAGATCGCGCGAGATGATATACTTCAGGCCGTTGATTCGCATAAACTCATCGAAGTAGTCGGTAGCCACCACCAGCGAGCGGGGGATCATAATTCTGACGCCCTTGTATTTGTAGTAGTGGTTATACTTGGCCAGCATCGAGTTCATGAACGCCAGACCGCGCGCCTTACCGCCAATAGAGCCCACACCCAGACGGGCAAAACCGATGGCATCGCTATATGTCTCCTCGTCAAACTGCGCCACAAGACCCTGACCGAGCATCGTACGGTAATCCTTGAACATCGACACCAAAGCGGCGCGGTGCTCGGCCGTAGATGAGAAGTGGCTACTATTTATATTACGCAACACCTTCGCCAGCGGGAACAGACCACGCGCATACAACCACTTCGACAGGTGCATCTGCGAGAGGTGATACTCCAGCACATCGTCTGAAACCGAAGCGATAAGTGACTGCATCTGCATCAGATCGCGGGCACGACCCACCACCTCGCCCGTAGCAAGGTCGCGGAAGATGAACTCGCCGAAACCGAACTCACGCAGCACAACATCCTGCAACTCCTGCAGCAGCGTCTTCGACGACTTGGCAATAAATCCCACACCCATCTCTGCTGCCACATCGGCATAGTTGACCTGCGATGACTGCAGAATGACGGGCATCCACGGAGTCTCGGCCTTGATCATACGGCTGATCTCCACACCAGCATCACTCTTCTCGTTCTCCGACGCATCGCCACGATGCAGAACCAGACCCACATCCGAAATTACGCCCAGCAAATTCTTCTTATAGCGGTTGTAGGTATCAAGCGCCTCCTCATAGCTCGTCGCCAGAAGCACCTTCGGACGGGCACGCTTACGGCTGATCTGCTGCTGCTCGTTGTAGGCATCCTTCAGAAACTCGCTATTCTGCACAAGGATGATCCTGTAAAGCTCGGGCAGATAGGTCGAGTAGAAACGAATCGAATCCTCCACCAGCAGGATAGCCTGCACGCCACCCTCCAGAATGTCGCTCTCGGCATTGAGCTTATCCTCCATCAGCTTGATGATGGAGATCAACAGGTCGGTATTACCGTGCCAGCAGAAGATATTGTCGATGGCATCGCACTGCTGCTCGTCAATCTGGCGATAGATCTCCTTCGAGAACGATGTAAGCAACACCACGGGCAGGTCAGCGTGCAGCTTCTTCACCTCACGGGCAAAGTCGAAGACGTTGGGCTCGCCCACGTTGTACATCGTCAGCACAAAGTCAAAATCGTCACGCACCGACAGCAGCGCCAGCGCATCGCTCGTTGACTCCACGCGTGTGAGCGAGGGGGGATTACTCAGGTTGAGCTCCATATACTCGCGGTTGATCTGCGACTCAATGTGACCATCCTCCTCAAGGATATAACCGTCGTATGTACAACATACGAGCAGGATCTTATGTATGCGGTGCTGCATGAACGAATGCTGCTCCTGATTCTCAATTGTAAGATATGCGTGATCGGGCATAATAAAAACATTTTTTCCTTATTACAAAGATATGCAGAATTTAGCAAATTAGCACCTAAATAACTAAATTTGCGCAACAAAACAACACGACAATGAAAGTAAACATCCAGGAGCGCGTAGAGCGTGCTCGTCAATACTTCCTCGAGGGCTACAACTGCGCCCAGGCGGTATTTCTCACATATCAGGATTTCACCCCGCTCGACCACACAACCGTGGCCACCATCGCCGCTCCGTTTGGCGGAGGTATGGGTCGTCTGCGCGAGGTGTGTGGCACGGTGAGCGGTATGCTGATGGTCGCCTCATATCTGCAGCCCAACGCGGAGCCCAACGACACGCCAAATAAGAAGGCGTGCTACTCGCTGGTGCAGTCGCTCGCCGATGAGTTCCGCCGCGAGAATGGCTCCATCATCTGCCGCGAGCTGCTGGGACTCTCGGTCGAGAAGGAAGATCCTACCCCATCGCCTCGCACCGAGGAGTACTACCACCGCCGTCCCTGCGCCGAGTATGTAGCCATCGCCGCACGCATCGTGGGCGAGAAGATAAACGAAATGGAATAAAACAGAAATCCCACCCGGCCATTTGGCTTGAGTGGGATTTTTTCTTTCGTCAATGCTTATTTCTGAGCCTTGAGCAGATCGCGAATCTCAGTGAGGAGCTTCTCCTCAGCCGAGGGCTCGGGCTCGGGTGCGGGAGCGGGCGCAGGAGCCTCCTCTTCCTTCTTCTTCATCAGGCGGTTCATCACCTTAACCATCATAAATACACAGAAGGCCAGGATAGCGAAATCCACCACCTGCTGAATGAAGGCACCATAGTTCCACGTTACGGCGGGTGTAACCACCTCACCAGCAGCATCAACTACAGCCTTTTTGAGTGTAAGGTTCAGATCGGTAAAATCAACACCACCCACAACCAAACCGATAGGAGGCATAATTACATCATTAACCAACGATGTTACAATCTTACCAAATGCGCCACCGATGATCACACCGACAGCCATATCCATCACATTTCCCTTAAGCGCAAAGGCTTTGAATTCCTGTAAAAATCCCATAACTATAATTTTTATTGTATTAAATATTTATAACAACATCTCTCGCAGACGACGACAGCTCGCCTCATAATCCGACTTGTCGAAATGCACGGTACGGATTCCATTCCTCGCTGCCGCCTCGACATTCTCCTTGCGGTCGTCAATAAACAGGGTCTGCTCGGGCTCCAGATTAAAACGCTCCAGCAGCAGGTCGTAGATCTCGGGCTGAGGCTTCACCATACCCTCCTCACACGAAATGACCTCGCCATCAAAGTGACGATAGACGGGCTGCTCACGCAGAAAGTCGATAAACTCGCGCGACATATTCGACAGCACATAGAGCTTGTAGCCCGCAGCCTTCAGATCGGCAATCAGCGCTCCGGTGGGACGGATGGTCTCCTGACGCGATATAGCCTCGCGAATCATCGCGGCGGCATACTCCACCTCCACACCGCGATACTCGGCCAGCTGCGCCGCCACATCATCGAACGACGATACGCCCAGATCGTAATCGGTCCAGAATTTGGGCATCGGGGTGAGCGACACGTATGAGAAAAACTGCTTAAAATGGTCACTGCTCTTTGTCGGGTCCTGGGCAAAGACCACACGACCCAGATCAAATACGATATTTTTCATATACGCAAATATACAATTTTGACTCGAATCATGCAAAATATAGCTCAACAAATCGCTCTGAGCCAACCATTAGCCAACAAAAAAGCTACCTCCGCATCACGGGAGATAGCTTTATAATATATAAGGTAAAGATCCTGAGCAAAGGTTTACTGCTGATCCTCAGCCGCGAAGTTGAAGGTATAAACCTTCTGAGTGTATGATGTAGGATCAACGCCGAGAATCTTGATACCGCTGTATGAGCCCATCAACTGCGTTACGTTAGGCATCAAAAACTTGCAGCCCAGGTGAGTCTGATAGAGCTGTGTGCCCTTGTACTCTGAATCGTCGTGGTAGAGCTCTACGTAGAAGTAGTTGTCATCCTCATAGAGATCCTTGTAGCGGCTGTTCTCGGGAGTATTCTGCACCAAAACCATCTTGGGAGGCTTGGTCATCATATTCTCTGAAGTGTTGTAGTTCACCGTCAGCGTGAGCCAGTTGGTTGCGGGTGAGAGGAAGCAATACTCTACGCCTGCAGCACCGCTATACTTCTCAATGTCGATATTTGAGTCGGCGAACGAGGGCAGATAGTACTGTGTAGGCATACACTCCTTACCACCCAGGATGCGGATCTCATAGTCGTAACCTGTAGCCTTCTCGTTTACGATCTCGTAGTTGAGCAGGTAACGCAACTCAGAGGTATTAGGCTTGAAGGTAGGTGTCCACTGGTTTGTATTGGTTACAAATGCTGTCTTGCCATCATCCAGAAGGATGTAGTACGGAGTAGATGCTCCGGCAACATTTTCCATGATTGAACCAAAGCCCTGCATTGTAACAGTAGACTCCTCATTAACGCCACACGATGTACCCATCACTACGGCAGCGCACAGAGTCAAAGCAATGTTGATTAGTTTTTTCATATTCTAAAAAAGTTAAAATTATTCCATCTGTTTTTCTAACGCAAATATACGCAAAATATTATTTCGCGTAAGACTTTTTCTTTTACTTTTTGCCTCTAACACTATTATTATTGCTTATACGCGCACTTTGCCCCTCAAAGGCCATCTCTTCAAAGAAAAAATCCCCACCTCCGGATGGAGGCAGGGACTCATGCATATAGTGTAATGATTATGCACCGAAGTTATCGAACAAGATGTTCTCAGAGGGAACACCCAGGCTATCGAGCATATTCACAACCGAAGAAGCCATCATCGGAGGTCCACACATCAGGTAGATGCAAGCCTCGGGCTCGTCGTGGTTCTTCAGGTAGTTCTCGTACAATACGTTGTGAACGAAACCAACCTTGTACTCTACGCCAGCAGCATCGGCCGCGGGATCAGGACGGTCCAAAGCCAATTGGAACTTGAAGTTGGGGAACTCCTTCTCGATAGCGGCGAAGTCCTCCAAATAGAAGGCCTCCTTGAGTGAACGAGCACCATACCAGAAGGTAACGGGACGCTTGGTCTTCTCGGTCTTGAAGAGGTGCATCAAGTGGCTACGCATAGGAGCCATACCAGCACCACCACCGATGAATACCAACTCCTGAGTGTCGGGCAGGTTGTCGGGCAAGAAGAACTCACCGTAAGGACCTGAGATGGTGATCTTGTCACCGGGCT
>JAGBYV010000012.1 GCA_017628595.1 Alistipes sp. | reverse complement strand
ACAGGGGCAGACGAAGATAGCCAGCAGCAGCCTTTGCCACGGCCAGCGACACGCCGAGGATGGCATTTGCACCCAGACGTGATTTGGTTTTGGTGCCATCGAGTTCAATCATGCGGTGATCCACTCGTCGTTGTTCAAGCGAAGAGTAGCCCTTCAGTGCCGGAGCGATGATTGCCTCTACATTCTGCACTGCCTGCAGTGTGCCCTTGCCACCATAGCGCTCCTCATCGCCATCGCGCAACTCCAGTGCCTCATTCACTCCCGTCGAGGCTCCCGAAGGAACGGCAGCTCGCCCCACAACACCCGACTCAAGCTGAACATCCACCTCGATGGTGGGATTACCACGCGAATCAAGGATCTCGCGTGCCGAAATTTTCTCTATTCTCATAACAAAATCAGTTTTCTCGGAGAGTATCAAATATCGTAGCATTTTGCGAAATACGCTCTTTTTTATGGTTAATTGACTTATATATGCTAATTTTGCAATCAGAAAATATAATTATTATGCAGACTCAATCGAGAGGGAAGATTGTGGCGTTGCTGCCACTCGTTGTTTTCTTAGGTATTTATCTCGTAGGCTCACTCCTCGCGGGTGACTTCTATAAAATATCGATCACCATAGCCGGCATGGTAGCATCAATCGTTGCCGTGGGCATGACCCGCCGGCCACTGTCGGATGCCATCAGCAACTACTCGCGCGGAGCAACGGATCAGAATATCATGCTTATGATATGGATCTTCGTCCTGGCCGGTGCCTTTGCCGCCTCGACCAAGGCCATGGGAGCGGTGGATGCCACCGTGGCACTCACCCTGCGCGTTGTGCCTGAGCAGTTTCTGCCTGCGGGCATCTTCATTGCAGCCTGCTTCACATCCATCTCCATAGGTACATCCGTCGGAACAATCGTGGCTCTAACGCCTATCGCATCGGCTATAGCTGCACAGACGGGCAGTCCAACGGCATGGCTCGTTGCCATCGTCGTCGGTGGAGCACTCTTCGGCGACAACCTTTCATTTATCTCCGACACCACCATCGCTGCCACCCGCACCCAAGGGTGTTCGATGCGCGATAAGTTCCGCACAAACATAAAGATTGTAACGCCGGCAGCTATCGTAACACTACTCATCTACATCATCTCACCGCAGGAGATAATCTCATACACCGCCACAGAGATGACCTCGCCATGGTACACCATCGTGCCCTACCTGCTTGTGCTGATTCTCTCGGCCATAGGCACGAATGTTCTGATTGTCCTCACACTTGGCATCCTTACATCGGGAGTCATAGGCCTCGCATGCGGGCAGATGAATCTTCTGGACTGGTTCTCTGTAATGGGCGAGGGCATAGATTCGATGGGACAGCTTATAATCATCACGATGATGGCCGGCGGTATGCTGGAGATGATACGCATAAACGGAGGTATCGACTTTATCATATCACGCTTTACCTCTCGCGTCAACTCGCGTCGTGCTGCCGAAGGATCAATAGCTGCACTTGTGATGTTTGCCGACATCTGCACAGCCAACAACACAGTGGCAATTATCTCTGTCGGTTCCATCGCCCGCCAGATAGCCGACCGCTTCGGCATATCAAAACGCCGCACTGCCAGTCTTCTGGATACATTCTCATGCTGCATACAGGGTGTATTACCCTATGGTGCTCAGCTACTTATGGCCGCCGGACTGGCGTCGATCTCTCCCGTGGAGATTATTCCTCATCTATACTATCCGATGATTATGGGCGGTTTTGCCGTGGTGGCAATTTTACTGCAGTGGCCACGCTACGACCAAAAATAAAATGTGAAGAATCATTTTTAATGCAAACTCTTTGAAATACAACAAAAAAAGCATATATTTGCAAACAAATTTGGCTTTTAAGATCAAATAATTTACAAATAACTAAAAATTAAGCAATTATGAAGAAGATTTCATCACTTTTGATGGCTGTTGCTGCCATGTTCATGGTATCATGCGGCGGTAACGCACAGAAGGCTGCTCCTGCCGAGGAGGCTGCAGCAAAGTTGCCTATCGCAGTACAGTTGTACAGCGTACGTGGCGACATGGAGGCTGACTTCAAGGGCACTCTCCAGAAGGTTAAGGCTTTGGGTTACGACGGCGTTGAGTTCGCAGGTTTGTTCGGTAACGACCCCGCTCAGGTAAACGCTTGGTGCAAGGAGCTCGGTTTGGAGCCTATCTCAGCTCACGTACCCTTGGCAGACATGTTGGCTGACATCGACAAGGTGATCGCTGACTACAAGGCTGTAGGTTGTACTTACATCGTAGTTCCCTACGTAACTGAGGAGCGTCGTCCCGGTGGCGAGTTGTTCTTGCAGATGGTTGAGGAGATCCGCACTATCGGTCAGAAGTGCAAGGAGGCTGGTTTGACTCTTCTCTACCACAACCACGACTTCGAGTTCAAGAAGTTGGAGAGCGGTGAGTACGGTTTGGATTACCTCTACTCAAACGTTCCTGCTGACCTCTTGCAGACTGAGTTGGATGAGTGCTGGGTTAAGTACTCTGGTTTGAACCCCGCTGAGTACCTTTTGAAGTACTCTGGTCGTTCACCCGTTGTTCACCTCAAGGACTACAACCTCGAGGGTGAGATGGAGGGTGATCCCTACGCACTTATCGGTTTGAACGAGGGTCAGGAGAAGAAGTCTTCTGCTTTCGAGTTCCGTCCCTTGGGTAAGGGTATGCAGGATGTTCCCTCAATCATCGAGGCTGCACACAAGGCTGGTAGCAAGTGGCTCGTAGTTGAGCAGGATGAGCCCAGCATGGGTCTCGCTCCTATGGAGTGCATCACTGTTAGCATGGAGTACTTGAAGTCAATCGGTGCAAAATAATCCGACTCTTTGAGCAAAAATAAAGGGCTGTCGCTTATGCGACGGCCCTTATTTTTTTATTCTAATCAAACAATAGTGGTGCTATAGCAGCTAACCCTACTTATGCCCCAACACGCTTAAGAAACTCCAGCGATACACGATTAAAGAAGCTCTTATTATCGACATTGCAAACATGACCTGCATCGGGCACAATTACCAGCGACGCATTCTCGCCACTGTAGCGTACAGTCTGCTCTACCTGGGGCAAGAACAGACCATCATCCTCACCCATCATATAGAGCGTAGGGATTGTAAGATACTCATTGAAAAGATGCGCTATACGTGCATTCAGTCCCTCGCCCAGACGTATCCAGCTAAGGAAACTATCAAACGACACTTTGCGGGCATTACGCAGAAAGAGATCCTTCGATGTTGAATAGCGTCCCTGAGGGATGATTACCTTAGCTATAATGCGTTTAAGGAAAGAATAGGGCACCACATACTTAAACATATCGGCGGCCTTAATAAGAATGCGTGCTCGTGCACTGAGTTGTGTAACGGCACCCGCCAGCACCATGCTCTCCACACGACGAGGATTGCGCTCAGCTATGATACGCACGACAATCGTTCCGAGCGAGAGTCCCATAAAGTGGCTCTTGCCTATCTTCAAATAGTTCACTACCTCCATAACCTGATCGGCAGCGCGCTCGAAGTTAAATCCGTTTCCGAAGGCCTCGCCTACTGATCCGCCATGACCAGCCAGATCGACGAGTAGCAGATTGAAATGGCGTGCAAAATCACTCACCTGACGATACCACACCTCGATGCTGCCACCCGCACCATGCACCATCACAAGCCATGATGCGTGAGGGTTATTGCCTATAGTTCTATAATGTAACATCTACGTTCATTCAAAAATCTGCCAAATATACAAAAACTATTGCAAATGACCATGCATGGACAAACCGCAGGACAATTTCCACACACCACAGCACAAAAAAAACGCCCGTCCCGAAGGACAGGCGTTCGTTATTGGATACCGTATAGTATTACTCCAACTTGTAAGGAGCACGGTACTCGTAGTGCAACTTAGAGTTAGCCTCCTCGTCATCCATGAACTTCTCGATAGCGGGATTCCACTTCAAAGGACGATTCAACTCGTAACCGATGTTACCGATGTTACACAAAGTACATGAGCTGTGACCAACCTCAACGGGAGTGTTAGGATCACGACGTGAACGGATACCGTCGAACCAGCTCTGGTAGTGTGATACGTTAGTCTCGAAAGTACGACCTGCTACGCTGTTTGCACCTGCGTTAGCATCCTGCTGTGAAGCGGGCAAGAATGAAGGATCTGAAGCCTCGAACTTACCACGACGTACCTTAATCCAACCCTTCTCACCGAAGATCTGGAGGCTCTGACCCCAACCGTAGTTGATGTGTGCCAAATCAACACCATTGTCGTAACGGTAAGTCAAACCACCATAGGGGCTGAAATCGGGAGGAAGAACCTCAACGGGACCTGAGCAATCCTTATCCAAGCACCACTGAGCGATATCGAACATGTGAGCACCCCAGTCAGTAGTGTAACCACCACCAAGACCCTGGTACCAACGCCATGCACCCCAGCACTCGTCACGACCCTTATCATTGAGCAAGGGGTTCAAAGTGTGGTTGTACTTGTTAAGCCACTCTGCGGGCAGAGGACCAACCCAACGCTCCCAATCCAAACCTGCAGGAGCTGCAGAAGTCTCCAAAGTGAAAGGCTTAGGACCATCACCAGCCCAAGCACGGATGAACTTAATCTTACCCAACATACCTGAGCGGCAAACCTTAGCTGCGTGAGCAAATACAGACATTGAACGCTGCATAGAACCAGTCTGGAATACGATGTGGTTAGCGCGAACAGCCTCGATCAAACGCTGGCCCTCATATACGGTGAAAGTAAGGGGCTTCTCCAAGTAAACGTCCTTACCAGCCTTACAAGCAGCGATAGCGATAGCTGCGTGCCAGTGGTCGGGAGTAGCGATAACTACAGCGTCAACGTTAGGATCAGCGATCAACTGCTCGGGGTAGTTGTACATTGTGAACTTGTTCTTGATGTTCTTCTCAGCGTACCAGTCGTTAACGCGCTTCTCGAAGCGAGCACGCTTGATGTCATAGATATCAGCACCTGCTACAACGCGAACCTGATCTACTGCAGAGATCATACCGCTCAACAAGCTCAATGACTGCTGACCCAAACCGATAAAACCAAGCTTAATGAAGTTATCCTCAGCCTTCTTCTTAGGAGCTGCCTCAGCCTTAGAAAGAACGCTAGGAATTACCAATGTCGATGCTCCCGCTGCAGAAACGCGGAGGAAGTCAAGACGTGAAAATTTTGAACTCATAATAATATAATTTTAAATTGGTTTAGTTT
>JAGBYV010000165.1 GCA_017628595.1 Alistipes sp. | reverse complement strand
TCGAGCAGATAGTGCACAATCATGGTGTCGATCTTGCGGCCACGCACCTCAATGCCCAGACGCGAGAGAACCATAAGGTCGAATTTTATGTTCTGTGCCACCTTGCAGATGCGCTCGCACTCAAACAGCGGACGCACCACCTCGGCAAAGGTCGGCGTATTTTCGGGTGTAAACGACACGTACCACGCCTCACCCTTCTCCACGGCAAACGACATACCCACGATGCGGTCGCGGAAGTGGTCAAAGCCCGTAGTCTCGGTATCGAAGCATATCTCATCGCAGCGCATCAACCGCTCCACGAGCGAGCGCAACTCCTGCTCCGAAGTAACTAAATGATAGGTGTGCGGTGTGGTCTGTGCGGTAGCAAATCCCTGCGGCTCAACACTCTGCTCCTCCACAACCTCCATACTCTCTGTTACGGCAGGCTCGGCTACGGGAGCAGCAAAGGCGGCAAAGAGATCACCCTGACCAGCCATCGCCTCACGCTTTTTAGCTGCCGACTTGGCCTGTGCCATCTCGGTGAGCTGACGCTGCGGTGCCTGCTGCGGCACACTGGGCTCCTGAGCTGGCGCAAGATTCTGCACATCGCGCAGGAAAGAGGTAAAATCGAGCTCGGCATAAAGGGCGCGCAGCTCGTCAATATTGGGAGGGCAGATCTCGAGATCCTCAGGCGAAAACTCCACGGGGACATCGGTACAGATTGAGGCCAAACGCTTCGAGAGCAACAATTTATCGCCCCACGCGGCTATCTTCTCGCCCTGCTTGCCCTTGATATTCTGCACATTGGCAAGGATCGTTTCGCAGTCGCCCCACTCGCCAACCAGCTTGCAGGCTCCCTTCTCACCAATGCCCGGCACACCGGGGATATTGTCCGACGCATCGCCCCAGATAGCCAATATGTCGCGCACCAGCACAGGATCCGAAATGCCATACTTTGCACATATATCCTGCTCGCGCACGATCTCTATGTCGTCACCCTTCTGCTTGTAGAGGTGGCGGCGAGGGCCTACCAGCTGACCATAATCCTTATCGGGCGTGACCATATAGACATCGTAACCCTCGGCCGAGGCCTTGTGTGCCAGCGTGCCGATAACATCGTCGGCCTCATAGCCCTCAATCTCATAGACAGGGATGCGCATAGCCTGCAACAGACGGCGCAGGTAGGGCACCGAGGCGATGATATCCTCGGGTGTGGCGGGGCGGTTGGCCTTGTACTCGGGGTAGAGGTCGCAACGGAAGCAGCCTCCCTTCGGGTCGAGAGCGACACCCAGCATATCGGGCTTCTCGCGCTTCTGTATGTCGCGCAAAAACTTCGTGAAACCGAACAAAACCGAGGTGTTCATACCATGGCGGTTGCGCATCGGGCGACCGAAGAAGGCATAGTAGTATTTGAATACGAGCGCGTAGGCGTCAATAAGGAATAATCGTTTCATAGGAAGTTTACAAATTATCCGAGGCATACCACTCGGCATACGACGATGCCGTCTCGTGCAGACGCAGCGAGTAGAGCTCCACCTCGTCGGGCAGCGACTCGAGCAGTCGCTCGGCAAAGTCCGAGAGCATATTCTCACACGTGGGCTGGTAATCGACCATCACAATGTTGGAGTAGAGGCCATCGAGCAGACAACGCAGTTGCTCGCCCTGCTCGGTGCGGCGCACAATAAACGCGTGGTCGAACTGCGATATGATCTGCTCGCCCACGATGCGCTTCAATAGACCGAAGTCCATAACCATTCCCTGCTTGGGATCGCACTCATCGGTCGAGGGCTCGCCCTTGATCGTAACGAAGAGACGGTATGAGTGGCCGTGAATCTCGCGGCACGCACCATCGTAGCCCTCAAGCGAATGGGCCGCCTCGAAAGAAAACTCCTTGGTAAGTCGAATAGTTGCCATAATTTACAATCTTGTTACTTACAAAAATACGTTTTTTATCGCTCTTGTGCAAAAAAAAGAGGCTGTCTAACCGCAGGTCAGGCAACCTCTTTTATTAAAAAATCTATTTTGCTCTGTTTGTGAGCTCTGTTACTCCAGGCAATCTACATAGATCTCGCGCTGGAACGACTCATTGAGCGACATATAGGTCTGCGTATTCGACACTCCGGGAACGTGGAGAATCTTGTCGAAGATGGTACGCATCAGGTGCTCGTTGTCGATGCAGTAGAGTTTAACCATCAGGTTGTAGGCACCGGTGATGTAGTGGCACTCAACAATCTCGGGGATGCCCTTCAGCTGCTCGACAGTATCCTGCTGGCGGGTGATATCGCTCACGCGAATTGAGATGAATGCACACACATCAAAGCCGAGCGACTTGGGTGCTACAACAAGGCGGCTGCCCTGAATCACTCCCATATCCTCCAGCTTCTTGATGCGCTGGTGAATGGCCGCACCCGAGATGCCGCACTCGCGAGCAATCTCCAGGAAGGGTGTACGGGCATTCTTGATCAGAAAACGCAGGATTTTCTTATCCGTTGCGTCCAATGTAGTCTTTGCCATAGTTACTCTCTCGCTTTATTATTTCAATACTCCCAACTCCTTACCAATCTTCACGAAGGCCTCAACGCAACGATCGAGCTGCTCGGTTGTGTGGCCTGCCGACACCTGCACGCGGATACGAGCCTGACCCTTGGGCACTACGGGGTAGTAGAAGCCCGTAACGAATACGCCCTCATCCTGCAACTTGGCAGCGAAGTCCTGCGAGAGCTTTGCGTCGTACAACATCACAGCGCAGATAGCCGACTGCGTAGGCTTGATGTCGAAGCCAGCGGCGATCATCTTGGTGCGGAAGTGCTCAACGTTGGCAGCCAGACGGTCGTGCAACTCGTCACTCTCCTCCAGCATACGGAACATCTCGATACCTGCACCTACTACTGCGGGGGGCAGAGAGTTAGAGAACAGATAGGGGCGTGAACGCTGACGCAGCATATCGATAATCTCCTTGCGACCTGTAGTGAAGCCACCCACAGCACCACCAAAGGCCTTACCCAGTGTACCGGTGAGGATATCCACCTGACCACGCAGGTTATAAAGCTCGGTAATACCGCGACCTGTTGCACCCAGCACACCTGCCGAGTGACACTCATCCACCATTACGAGTGCATCGTACTTCTCGGCCAGGGCGCAGATCTCGTCCAGCGGTGCGGCGTTGCCGTCCATAGAGAATACACCGTCGGTTACGATGATGCGGAAGCGCTGTGCCTGTGCACGTTTCAGACAATCCTCCAGCTCAGCCATATCGGCATTGGCGTAGCGGTAACGCACAGCCTTGCAAAGACGCACACCGTCGATGATTGAGGCGTGGTTCAGGGCGTCAGAGATGATGGCATCCTGCTCGGTCAA
Source organism: Alistipes sp. (assembly GCA_017628595.1). Taxonomy (GTDB): domain Bacteria; phylum Bacteroidota; class Bacteroidia; order Bacteroidales; family Rikenellaceae; genus Alistipes. The sequence goes on along the minus strand of JAGBYV010000165.1, from coordinate 3,650 downwards.
GAGAGGCTCGAACACACCACCATTGGCATCGAAGCAGGCAGCGTAGAGGATGGTATCCTCGGTGCCGAAGTAGTCGGCGATAGCCTTCTCCAGCTCCTTGTGCATATCCTGGCAGCCGCAGATGAAACGAACTGACGACATACCGAAGCCACGCTCGTCCATAGCCTTCTTTGCCGCCTCGATAAGACGGGGATTGTCCGACAGACCGAGGTAGTTGTTGGCGCAGAAGTTCAAAACCTTCTTACCCGCCACATCGATCTCGGCACGCTGAGGTGACTCGATTATGCGCTCAGTCTTGTAAAGGCCAGCGGCCTTGATGGCATCCAGCTCCTGCTGGAGATACTCTTTAATCTTTCCGTACATAGTTTTTTGATTTTATATTTTTAATTCACTCTTGTCGTTTACTTACAATTTTCAACAAAATTACTAAACATTATCAACACAAACAACAGTTTTTGCCACTTTTTTCGGCTTTTGATTACAAATTGTAATACACTTTCGACAAAACAGAGGGAAAAACAAACCGCACCATAGTTATATTTATTAACATCGGGTGGAGCCACATTTTCTACGGTAGCATTGCAAAATAGCCAAACAATGAGTAACTTTGCCTCGTATATGGAACAGAATTACATTCGCGAAGAGCGTTACGACGCCGACCGCATAGAAAAACTTGCATACCACTACCGTGAAATTCTCGCTCTGCTGGGTGAGGACCCCCAGCGTGAGGGACTCATAAAGACTCCCGAGCGCGTAGCGAAAGCTATGTCATTCGTGACGAAGGGCTATACGCAGGATCCTATCGAGATCATCAACTCGGCAATCTTTACCGAGGAGTATCAGCAGATGGTATTGGTAAAGGATATTGAACTGTTTTCGATGTGCGAGCACCATATGATGCCCTTTGTGGGTAAGGCACACGTTGCCTACATCCCCAACGGCAAGATCACCGGTCTGTCGAAGATTGCCCGCGTGGTGGAGTGCTTTGCCCGCCGCCTGCAGGTGCAGGAGCGCCTGACGGTGCAGATTCGTGACTGCATACAGCAGGCTCTGAACCCCATAGGTGTGGCCGTTGTTATCGAGGCGAGCCATATGTGCATGCAGATGCGTGGTGTGGAGAAGCTGGGATCGGCAACTACCACATCGGCCTTTACTGGTGTATTCCTCAAGGACACCCGCACACGCGAGGAGTTCCTTACGCTGATCAGCAACAAATACCGATAGATGTTACGCCACGCATTACATATCGTTACCTGCTGCCTGATACTCATATCTGCAGCCTGCTCGCCCAAGCATAAGGCCGAGGGCGGAGAGAGCGGATTGCGTGTTATGTCGTACAACGTGCGCTACACGGGCGAGCGCGAAACCGATGGCGAGAACCATTGGGACTGGCGCCGCGCAGCATCGATCAATATGGTGCGCGAGGAGCGCCCTGCGGTGATGGGAGTACAGGAGGCTCTGGCGCCGCAGCTGCAGTTCCTGGATGAAAACCTGCCCGAGTATGGCTACGTTGGCGTAGGCCGCGACGATGGCAAGAGCGCTGGCGAGCATATGGCGATATTTTACTTAAAGGAGGCAGTCGAACTGGAGGATTGGGGAACGTTCTGGCTCTCGCAGACCCCCGATGAGGTGTCCATGGGCTGGGATGCCGTATGCTACCGCACCTGCACGTGGGCGCTGATGCGCGACAAGGCCACAGGCAAGCCCTTTGCGATGCTGAATACCCACCTCGACCATCGTGGAGAGCAGGCCCGGGAGCAGAGCATCGTACTTATAGTGAATCGAATCAAGGAGCTCATACCCGAGGGTACGCCCCTGCTGCTTACGGGCGACTTTAACTCTACAACCGACAGCGAGATTTATGCTCCCCTGAAGGTCGTTATGAAGGATGCCCGCGAAGAGGCCGCAGAGAGCGACCGCCGTGGTACGTTCAACGGCTGGGGCAAGGCATCAAGTGTTATCGACCATATCTTCTGTCGAGGCGTGGAGGTGGATCGCTTCAAGGTGTTGTGCGACAAGAACTATGGCGCGCCCTACATCTCGGATCACTACCCCGTGGTGGCCGACGTAAGATTTTAAAATACAATATCTAAAACCAAATAAAAATGAAAAAGATTCTGTTATTTGCCCTGACGGCAGTGGTAGCGCTGGGTGTTACCTCATGTGCCGAGAAGAAGAACGACATTAAGGTCATCTCTTATAACGTACGTGTGAACGTTGAGAGTGATGGCGAGAACAAGTGGGACTTGCGCAAGCACGCCTCAGTCGCTATGATCCGCGACGAGAAGCCCACTATCTTTGGTCTGCAGGAGGCTAAGCCCGAGCAGATGCAGTACCTGGTGGAGAACCTGCCCGAATATGGTCACATCGGCGTAGGCCGCGAGGACGGCGTATCTGAGGGTGAGCATATGACTGTTTTCTATCTGAAGGAGCAGGTAGAGCTGCTGGACGGTGGTACCTTCTGGCTCTCAGAGACTCCCGAGGAGCCCTCGATGGGTTGGGACGCTGCGTGCAAGCGCTCTTGCACCTGGACCAAGCTGCGTATGAAGGATACAGGCAAGGAGTTCGCATACATCAACACTCACCTCGACCACGTAGGTAAGGTGGCACAGCGCGAGGGTCTGGCTCTGATCTGCCGCCGCTTCGCTGAGATCGTTCCCGTAGGTATGCCCGCATTCCTTACAGCCGACTTCAACGCCGTAACATCGGATCCCATCTTCGAGCCCCTGAATGCCGAGATGCTGGATGCTCGCGAGGTAGCTCCCGAGACCGACCGTCGTGGTACGTTCAACGGCTGGGGTAAGGCTGACTCGGTTATCGACCACATCTTCTTCCGTGGTGCCGAGGCTCACTCGTTCAAGGTGTTGCGCGACAAGGATTATGGTGCTCCCTTTATCTCGGATCACTACCCCGTTGTAATGACTGCAACTTTCTAAATCTACGCCTCAGATTGCGGCCACAGGCCGCAGTTGCAAATCTGACCCACCCCCAACCCCCGCCTCAGGCAGGGGCTTTGGTCGCTCCGCTCCGAAGGTTGCAGAGTGGGAAGGAGTATAGTAGAGTATTTTTCCACAATGCTATGTAGGCTACTAACTTTTCAGTTGGTAGCCTATACTTTTGCTATATTTTTGCTATCTTTGCTTATCAATAACAACAAAAATTATGGAACAACAGATACGAAAACTCCTCTCCGGCATCGTGCATCCCGAGACGCAGCAGGACATCGTCGCAAGCGGCGTGGTGGAGCAGCTTTCGGCCCGCGAGGATAAGATAACCATCGTGCTTTGCTTTCAGAAGGCACGCGACCCCTTTGCCGTACGCATCCGCAACCTTGTGGAGAAGACTCTGCAGGAGGCCTATCCCGCAGCCGAGGGTAACATCACCGTCGTTATGAAGGAGGGCACACCCCGCCCGCCACAGCCCAAGCGCGAGAGCACCACTGTGAAGGTGGGCAAGATCATCGCCGTAGCCTCGGGTAAGGGCGGCGTAGGTAAATCAACCGTAACGGCCAACCTCGCCCTCACGCTTCGCAATATGGGTTACCGCGTGGGTGTTCTGGATGCCGACATCTATGGCCCTTCGCAGCACAAGATGTTCGGCGTGGAGGATTATCTGCCCGATGCAGTGCAGGAGGATGGCAACGACTACAT
>JAGBYV010000164.1 GCA_017628595.1 Alistipes sp. | reverse complement strand
TGACGCTCCGAAGCATCCTCGTCAATCTCCTCGGCCGAGCCCAGCTGCTTGATGATGTTGTCAATCAGCGGCTTTGCAATTACAGCGTCGGCTGTCTGCGTCGAGAGAATCAATTCGGCTATGCGCGCCTCGATGTCGGCAATGATCTCCTCGCCGTCGGGATCGTCCTTATATGTTGCGTGGAGCGACTTTAGATACTCGCTCAGTGTGTCGTAGGCGTTGCGCTCGAGGGTGAACGATACTCCTGCGATACTACATTTCTTTATCTCGTTCATGGTTGTAGTTTTTGTGTGTTACATCTTGCGAACGCTACCGCCGCTTGACTTCTTAATGTGGATATTTACATCGTGGTCGCTCTTGTAGCCCACCGTGCCACCTGATGATGCGTTGGCCGATAGAGCCTTGCCTGCATTTACCTTGATGTTGGCACCCGACGATGCGTCGGCTGAAGTTTTAACCAGTGCGGTTGCTTCCAGGGCGTTGATGTCGGCAGCTGATGATGCCTCCAGATCGAGTGTGCCTGCCTCGCCCGAAAGGGTGATGTCGGCGGCTGATGAAGCATCGGCATAACAGCTATTGGCCAGAATCTGCATCTTTGCCTTGGCAGCCGAAGCGGCATTAATATAGCACTCGGTAGCCTTGATTGAGCCTTTGACATTGGCAGCCGAGCTTACATCTATGATGCAGTTGGTGACATCGGCCTTCGAGATGTTGATGTCGGCAGCCGACGAAGCTGCGATGTTGAGTTTTGCGCTCTGGATGGTGTAATCCACATCAATGTGCGATGCGCTTGCAGCCTCCAAACGGCTGATGTTGGTGCTCTTGGGCAGGCGAACCTCGGCTGTCATGCTGTTGATGGTGCGAATCTCATCATCAATCTTGATATTCAATACACCGTTGCGGTCCTCAATTTTTATGTAGGGCATCACGTTGTCGTCGGCACGGATGATGGCTGTTGTCCCCGTGCGATCTTCAAGCGTCACCTTTATGGCACGGCTGGTCACTACGGCGTGGTAGTCGGCGGGAACAAGGCGGCTCTCGGTGATGATATTGCCACTGCCTCGCAGACGCTGATCGCCTCGGCCATTAAAATTGATGGCAGCATCCTTCTCGATGGCTTCGGCAGCCTGCTCCACGGCATCTTCGATGGTCTCAGCAGCATTTTCAATAATATCGGCGTACTTGTCGATGTCGAGCTCCTTGCCATTTATAATTATTGTGCCTCGTGACGAGCGATCCTGTGCCTGTGCAGGGACGATGCTGCTCATAATGAGTGTTGCGGCAGCAAGAAAATAAAAAAATCGTTTCATTGTAATAGTGTGTTGTTAGTTGTTGTTATATAAAAATAGTTGAGTGTGCTATTTGTTCACCACCGCACCGAGTTCGATGATTGTGGCGTTGTTTGGCTTCTCAGTCTGGGGAGCATTGGGGTTGCCGTGGCGGATGATGTTGATCTGCTCCACCATCTCGTTCCATGCCTCGTCCAGAAGGGCCAACTGCTGGCGACCTGCCTCGGTGAGCATATAGTATTTGCGGGGCGGGCCCTGCGGTGACTCCTCCCAGCGGTAGGTCAAAAGACCTGCATTTTTCTGACGTGTAAGGATGGGGTAGAGTGTACCCTCAACTACGATCATCTGTGCCTGCTTAAGCTCGGCGATGATCCTGGGTGCGTATGAATCCTCGCGTGAGAGTATCGACAGGATGCAGTACTCGAGGATGCCTTTACGCATCTGTACTTTTACATTATCTTCGTTCATAACTTTCCTCCTTGTTTTAGTTGTTTGATTTAGGCCTCGGGCTCATAGGGTATTACAGCCCACAGAATCAGATATATCCACAGAGTGGCACCAGCTGCGAAGATGCATAGTATGGCGGCTATGCGCACCAGCGATGCCTCCAGTCCGAAATACTTCGCCACACCGGCGCATACACCTGCAATCGAGCGGTCCTTGCGCGAGCGGTAGAGACGTTTCTCATCCTTGTCGTAACCCAAGGTGGAGTTGAGCGGGCGGTTGGCTGCACCGAAATCTTCGGGGCGTCCGATCTGATTCATCGTGTTGCGTACCACGCCATAGGTGATGACCATCATCGGCGAGGGTACCTTCTCGCGGAATAGCTCTGCAATGCGTGCCTCGATGTCGGTCATCGTCTCGGTGTCGCCATCGGGCAGACGACGCGAAATGTCATCCAGATACGAGGTGAGCGCCGAGTAGGCATCCATGTCCATGGTGAAGGCTTGCCCGGCAATGTTTACATTAATAGTTTCCTTCATAGTTGAGTATTTTAGAGTGTGTAAATATTTTCCTGATGCAAATATATGAACAATTTTGGTATTTTGTATCACAAAGTAGTGGGATTTTTCATGAATCTCTGTTTTTTTCTCAGTTTTCTCTTTAGAGAAAGATTTTTATTCAATAAGTATTGCTGCTATGCGGGCTTTGGTGGATTCAGGCAGAGTATATTTGTGTTTTAGCGAAAAATAGGTTTGGCATTTAGCGCAAAACGATATACCTTTGTCCGCGTATGTTGAAAATTATGGCCATAATGGGAGCAGGAGCTCTGCTGGGTTTTCTTGCGCGTCGCCTGAGTGTGTTGAAGCACCTGGGTACAACCTCTATGGCTACCATCATACTGCTGCTCTTTCTGATGGGAGTGGAGATAGGTGGCAATGAGCGCATTGTGCAGAATCTCACCTCGTTGGGTGTTGAGGCTCTTGTGATTGCTGTGGCGGCTACGCTGGGTAGCATTGTAGCGGCACGCATCGTATATTATAAATTCTTTAATCGCCAGCGCCATGAAGAGTAGTATGATGATCGTAGGAGCCTTCGTGGTGGGGTGCTTGGTGAGCTATTTCGACCTGCTGCCGGCATGGCTGGATAGTGGTTCGGTGGTAATGTGGGTATTGTATGCGCTGATGATTCAGGTGGGTATGAGCATCGGTAGCGACCCACGCCTGAAGGAGATTTTGCAAACACTCTCATTTCGTCTTCTTTTGTTGCCCTGCGCTACCATCATCGGCACATTTGTGGCTGTGGCACTAATCTCGGTGGTGATTGCCCGCTGGTCGCTCTTCGATCTGCTGGCTGTGGGTAGTGGTATGGGTTATTATTCGCTATCCTCAATTCTTATCACCTCACTCAAAGAGCCTGCGCTCGGCGCAGCGGCTGCGGCCGAGTTGGGAACCATTGCGCTTATTGCCAACGTGCTGCGTGAGATGTATACGCTGTTGCTTGCTCCGCTTATGGTGCGCTGGTTCTCGCCCGTGGCACCGATATGTTCGGGTGGAGCTACGACGATGGATGTTACCTTACCCGTCATTACCCGCTACTCGGGCAAGGATTGGGTTTTTGTCTCTATTGTACACGGTATTTTAGTCGATTTTAGTGTGCCATTCTTCGTATCATTGTTCTGCTCACTCTAAAATCGAACTTTTTTTGTACATTTGCCTCATATAATCAATTAAGAAATAATTAGTATGGCACGAGTTGTAGTTGGACTTTCGGGCGGTGTGGATTCATCCGTTGCGGCATATCTGCTTAAGGAGCAGGGGCATGAGGTTATAGGCCTCTTTATGCGCAATTGGCACGATACGACCGGCACGCTCGAGGGCGACTGCCCCTGGCACGATGATCAGGTCTTTGCCGAGCTCGTGGCCAAACGTCTGGATATACCCTTCCGCTTTGTTGACCTGTCGGAGGAGTATAAGCGACGAGTGGTTGATTATATGTTTTCCGAGTATGAGCAGGGTCGCACGCCCAACCCCGATGTTCTGTGCAACCGTGAGATAAAGTTCGATGTCTTCCTGAAGGAGGCGCTGAAGATGGGTGCCGATTATGTTGCTACGGGACACTACTGCCAGAAAGCTACCGAGATAGTTGATGGTCACGAGGTTTATCGTCT
>JAGBYV010000163.1 GCA_017628595.1 Alistipes sp. | reverse complement strand
GTGGCCCGTCGGGCGGTTGTATTCCTGCTGAGTTGTGCGACACGGAGGTCGATTTCGATGCGCTGAACCGCTTGGGGGCTATCATGGGCTCGGGCGGTATGGTCGTGCTGAGCGAGAGCGACTGCATGGTCGATGTGGCTCGTTACTTCCTTAATTTTACCAGCGAGGAGTCGTGCGGAAAGTGTACATTCTGCCGCGTGGGCATCCATCGTATGCTGGAGATTCTGGATCGTCTGTGTGCTGGCAAGGGTCAGGAGGGCGACATCGAGCGACTGGAGGAATTGGCACTTGCAGTCAAGCGATCGGCGCTCTGCGGATTGGGCAATACTGCCCCCAATCCCGTACTTGCAACGATAAAATATTTCCGCGAGGAGTACGAAGAGCACGTCAAGGGTTACTGCCGTACGGGCACTTGCAAGGATATGGTGAAGTATGTTGTAACCGACGACTGCATAGGCTGTACACGTTGTGCGAAGGTGTGTCCCGTAGAGGCTATTGAGTACAAGCCCTATGAGATACACACGATCGACACCGACAAGTGTACTATGTGCGGATTGTGTATTACCGAGTGTGAATTTGATGCCATCAAGAAGATGCCACTTAAAACTTTGTAGAGATGAAGATTACAATTGACAATAAGGAGATTATAGTCCTTGAGGGTGAAACCATCCTCGAGGCGGCTCGTCGCAATGGCATTGAGATTCCGTCGATGTGTTATGCCGAGGGCAAACGCCATCGGGCAGGTTGTATGGTCTGCACCGTAAAGGAGCGAAAGTCGGGCCGTATGCTCACCTCGTGCTCGACCAAACCTACAGAGGGAATGGAGATTGACACCTCGTCGGAGGAGGTTATCCGTCAGCGCACGATGGCACTGGAGCTTCTTTTGAGCGATCACCGTGCCGACTGCGAGGCTCCCTGCACAATGGTATGTACACATAAGTTGGACGTGGAGCAGATGCTTGCTGCCTACGATGCGGGCGACTATGCCCAGGCTCAGGCCATCATCCGTCGTGACTTTGGCGATAAGATAGCTTGCGATGATTGCAAGGCACCCTGCGAGAAGGCTTGCCGACGTGGTACGGTGGATAAGGCCGTAGCCATCCGTGATATTATCCGCGAGGTGGCTGCAATGAAGGTAGAGATGGTTGAACCTGCGGCTTCAATAGCAAAATTGGGTAAGGAGATATTTTTCTCACGCGTAGGTATTTTTAATCAAAAAGAAAAAGATTATCTTCGTCAGACCACTACCACCCCATCGCGTTGCCTGCACTGCGCATGCGAGGGACGTGAGGCGTGTCGCCTGCGCCGCTACTCTACCGACTACGGCATCAAGCGTTCGCGCTATGGCCTCAGCTCGAAGCTGCCCGTAAAGCTGCGCATCGACGTGAGCGAGCGATTGGGATTTGAGCCTGCGAAGTGCATACGCTGTGGTTTATGTGTATATAACACTGAAAATGGCTTTACGTTCCTGCGTCGAGGCTTCGATATGCAGGTCATTATACCCGAACAGAACATGGCCAATGCCTATGATGAGCTGGCCGAGATTTGCCCCACAGGTGCTTTATTTATTAAAAAATAGTATTGAATGAAAAACCTTCTGCTTTGCACAATAGCTCTTGTCGTGCTCTGCTCATGCGAGCCTATCCAGCAACATCTGGTGGCTGGTAGTGGCATGAACTGGGTAACCTTCCGAGGTAGCAGAGCATTGAGTGGCTATACCGCACAATCGCTGCCCGATGATTTGTCGCTGCTATGGAACTACCATAGTTCGGTGCGTAGCATCTCATCACCCGTTGTAATGGAGGGCACTGCCTACTGGAGCGATGTGAAGGGCAAGATATATGGCGTTAATTTGCAGGGTGAGGAGGTCTTCTCGTTTGATATGAAGACCCCTGTCGAGGCACCTCCCATGGTCTTCGACTCGATGCTCTATATAGGTCGTGTGGATGGAGGCCTTACTGCACTATCGCTGCGTGAACGTGACACGGTGTGGACACACTACACCGAGGGGCAGATTTCAGCTTCGCCCAATCTGACGGATAAGAAGGATGGCGTAGTTGTAGTGGGTAGTTACGACAACTTCATGTATAGCATCGACCGCAATACTGGCGAGCGCATAAATCGCTATGAGGCGGGCTACTATATCAACGGTGCGGTTGCCATACACGATCGCCATGCCATATATGGCAGCTGTGATGGGTGGCTGCGCATTGTTAATTGCGAGCAGGGCATCACGACCGACTCGCTGGAATTGGGCGGATATATACCCTCGTCGCCAGCCGTGATTAGCGATTATGCTTACATCAGCGACTACTCAGGTAATATCTACGAGTTGCGCATCGAGGATGGCAAGATCAAGACCACACGCACGATGCATCAAGCCCAAAGTGAGAGTGGCGAAGGAGCAGCCGTAGCAGTGCCTGCGGCATCGAATACCACGCTATACATACTCTCAAGCGATAACTACCTGCATGCTATCGACCGCAAGAGCACAAACCTCAAGTGGAAATATCTGCTCAAGGGCACCGTAGGCGAGAGTTCGCCCATAGTGGCGGCCGACAAGGTGGTGGTATGTACCCGCACGGGCATTGTAACTGTGCTGGATGCAAAGAGCGGCGAACTGGTTTGGGAGTATGATACGGGCGAGCAGATCGTTTCGTCGCCGGCGGCTATCAGAGGACATCTGTTCGTTCTTACGTCCAAAGGCACCCTGTTCTGCTTCGGCAAAAAGAAAGACAAGTAAAAATATGACACTTATACGACTGCAAAACATAGAAAAGAGTTTTCGCGATGGTGACAACCAGATGCGAGCTGTCTTGCAACATATCGACTTGTCGGTTGAGCAAGGCGAGATAGTATCTATTCGTGGCGAGTCGGGCTCAGGCAAAACAACCCTGCTCTCGATTCTCGGCACTATACTTCGTGCTGACAAGGGTATATATTTGCTCGACGGCGAGGACCTTACACACATTGCCGACACAAGTCGTGTGCGTGCCCAGAAGATTGGATTTCTATTTCAGGACCATCGTCTTATGCCCCAATATACGGCGTGGGAGAATGTACTTCTTCCGCTGCTTGCGACGGCCGACACAACAACCTCAGATGAGGAGAGTTATGCCGAGAGCCTGATGCAACTGCTTGGCATAGATCATCTTCGCAATCAATATCCCGCCACGCTATCGGGTGGTGAGGCGAGCCGCGTAGCCTTGTGTCGTGCGCTTGTTCGCAAGCCTCAGCTCCTGCTGGCCGACGAGCCTACGGGACAGCTCGACGATAAGCATTCGGAGCAGGTGGCTGAATTGTTCCACACCATAAATAGTGAGTTGGGCACAACGATCCTTATCGTCACCCACTCCGAGCAATTGGCACGCACGGCCAACCGTCAGTTCATACTACACAATGGAGTCCTAAATGAAGTTTAGAGGTCACATACGTACGAGCAACGTCAGACACTTCTCCCGCTACTACCGATTGGTGCTACTCTCGGTAGCGGTGGCTATGACCGTCATTGTCGGTTCGTTAATGATTGGTGACTCGGTGCGTGGAACCTTGCGAGCACAGGTAGATGAGCGACTGGGAGAAAGCCAAAGTATTATCTTTGCACGCGAATCATATCTCGATGAGTCGATACTCGACGCCCTGCCCGAGGCCGAGGGCTATCTGCTAATGCAGGGCTTTATCTCGCACAACGGCATGCTGCATCCTGTTATGGTGTGGGGCTGCCAGATGGAGGGCGATGCGGCATTTATCAATGAGCCACTTGCCGAGGAACTGGGCGAGGAGGAGATGGAAAACCTTGTTTTGCGTCTGCC
>JAGBYV010000162.1 GCA_017628595.1 Alistipes sp. | reverse complement strand
TCTACCATAGCAGCACGCCCTCCTCTGCGGCACGTATATCCACCTCGATGATTCCCATCTCCTCGCTCGGCGAGAGCATCACGCGGTCGGTTGTGAGATCAACGCCCCGAATCTCCCCACTCTCGACGAGCCATACGCGTGGCGAGGAGAGTATCTCCGCCAGCGCCTTGAGTTGTTTTTCGGGTTCATATGCCGAGAGCAGTTTCAGCTCGCTGCGACTCTCCACTGCCGCCGCCTCGCGACCCCAGATGCTCGCCATGTGGTGACGTGTGGCTTCGACAAGCACACCTTTACGCAGCGGGAAGGTGTATAGCTCTGGTGCGAGTTGCTTGTTGAGCCATGCCACACGTCGTGCGCTCCTTAGATTCTGCTTCATCTCGTATTCGATCACGGCGTCGGCTTTGCCATCGACCTTTATCGTTACACGAATCGTATCCACCCCCTCTCTACCTCGGGCCGTCACCGCAACGGCTCGCTGGCCGCCCGAGGGAGGGGTTATGGTTATGCGCTCGGTGCCGTAGCCGATAAATTCGACATCGAAACTCAGCACTATGTCGGGCCATGTGAAGTAGGGGATGATGTCAAACTCGTCGCGCTCCATCGTGCGGTGAAGCTGCTGCGATGTAAGGAGCATGTAGAGCGCATCGCGATCAATCGAGGCGGCTATGAAGTTGCGCGATGAGGATGTCTTGCCCTCGGCTTCAACCACCACCTTTATCGTTGCATTGGTCTCCACCTCGCCACACTCGGCAATTGTTGCGGGTAGCGTGGGGCGTGCTACCGAGCGCAGATAGGGGGCGATATCGATCTCACCTGTGGTGACGTTGTATAACCGCTTGCGGCCAATCTCCTCGCCCGTTGAGCGGTTTATAATCTTCAGCTCCACATCGTGGGGCGTTGTGCTCTCTGTGTCAAAGACGTAAATCAGGGGCTCCCGAAACGATGAGTATGCCTCGGGAATAGATGTAAATTTCATATTGTCAATGATTTATTGTTAGAAGAATGTGATCACCTCGGCTGTTGCTGTCACTGCCACCTCGCCTGCGGCCGAGAGCGTCTGCGAGGTGTGCTTGATCTTCAGATTCTCCACAGCAATTACAAACGCCTCCTCCGAGAGCGAGGCGAACAACCCAAGCATATCCTGCTCCAATGCCGTCTGGCGTGTGTTGCGCTCCGTGGGCGAAAGTTTGGCTCCAGTGTCAAGCGCGTGTGCCGTTACGCTGTAGGTGATTGTACCGTGTGTGCGCCCCTCCATCGACTGAAAGAGTGGCGGCGCAAGCCATAGTGCTGGGTAGGTGTGGACAAGTTGCGGGATGTACCTCTCATCGGTGGAGTGAAACGCATAGCCGTTGGCTGTTGCACTCTGCTCGAAGGCGTGAAGAAGTTTTGTTCTGTTCATTGTTTTAGGGGTGTTAGGGGTCGGAAACCGACATTTATCGGTTTCGGAATGTTTATAAAATTGTTGATTTGTTGTATTGCCTGTGTTGACAAGTTCTGCCCGTCGGGTCAGAATCGTCAGACAATCAGCGAAATCGGGCTCGCTTTGCGGCGTGTTGAAAAGCCCGTATTACAGATGTAACGTCGCTGTTGATATGTTGATAACTCGTCGGCCTGAACCTTCATTATGCCGAGATTGCGGATGGTGTTGTTTCATAATGTTGCAAGTTCAATAATTTAATACATTGTCGTAGTCGCCCACGAAAGCCCTGAGATCTCCTAAACGTGGCTGTGTTGCCCTCTCGTGGCGACTAACGACACTGCAAATATAATACATCAAAATCCGTTTGTCAAGTAATTTAACAATAAAAATTCAATTATTTATCAAATTATTTAACTCCGCCGACTCTAATTTGCTCTTTTCCAGTGAGGTCTGCGAGGGTAAAATTTTTGCACAAAAACGCCCCTTTTTCTCCCTAAAGCGGTGAAATCGGCAAAAAAGCTCTGTAATTCCAACTATTATTTGTAACTTTGCAAGTCATAGCGCGCAATGTGCGCGTGCGCTCGCGTACGTAAAGAGTCAAGTTAGGCGAGCGCCACAACCAAATGAAGTAAAAGAATGCTCGAGAAATTAGCCAAACAGACCGCCATCTACGGCATCAGTACCATTGTCGTGCGACTGCTCAGCTACCTGCTCACGCCGCTCTATACGCGTGTGTTCGGTCAGGCAGCCTACGGCATCGTGACCGATGTCTATGCACTCATTCCCTTTGCGCTGGTGTTGCTGTCGATGGGTATGGAGTCGAGCTACTTCCGCTTTGCCGCCAAGGCCGAGGCCGAGGGTGGGGCGGAGGAGGATGTGCGCCGAAAGAAACGCCATCTCTTCGCCACAACGTGGGGCGCTACGCTGGTAGCATCGGCCCTCTTCTTTGTGCTGGTTGTGCTGTTCCGCTCAACGATTGCCCGCTGGATGGGCGATGCATATGTGGGCAACGAACTCTATGTGGTGCTGGTGGCTACGATCATCCTCTTCGATGTGGCTACGATGATCCCCTTCTCGCGTCTGCGTGAGCAGGGTCGGGCTCTGAAATTTGTCACGCTGAAGGCCTGCAACGTAGTTATCAACGTTTCGCTCGCAGTGGTTTTTCAGGCTACG
>JAGBYV010000161.1 GCA_017628595.1 Alistipes sp. | reverse complement strand
GTCGCTATCGCAATTCTATCGCGACGTGGTTGAGTTTCCCTTCTTTGAACAACATCTGCGTGACCAGGGACAGGGTGGTGCTTCGGCAACGGGAGCCCTAATCTTCTTCTCGGGCGAGAACTGCTGGCGCGAGATGGACGAGTGGAACACGGAAGAGAGCAAGGAGCAGCGCATATACCTTACAGAGGATGGATCGTTGCAGAGCCAGGTATCGGAGCTGAAGAACTCATACACGTCATACATTTCAGACCCCCTTGCTCCCGTGCCATATTATCCTGACATTACATCACGCCGCAAGAGCGACTATCTGATCATAGGTCAGGAGTTTGTGGAGGATCGTGAGGATGTTTTGACATTTCTGTCGCCAGTACTCTCCGAGGATATGATTGTGGCAGGAGGCATCACAGCCGAATTATTTGCATCAATCAGCACTACGGATGCCGACTTTGTCGTGAAGATAATCGACGTAGGCCCCAATGGCGAGAGCGAGATGATGGTGCGTGCCAATATTATGCGTGGCCGCTATCGCAATAGCTTCTCTGCGCCCGAGGCATTCACTCCAGGCAAGATTGAGCGCATAGAGGTAAACCTTACGGATGTGGCTCACACCTTCTTGGCTGGTCATCGCATCAAGGTGCAGATACAGAGCTCGTGGTTCCCGCTCTTTGACCGCAATCCGCAGCAGTTTATCGACATTTACAAGGCCGGCAAGGAGGATTTTGTCCCCAGCGAGATTAAGATCTTCCACGACGCCGCACACCCCTCGGCGATACGATTCAGAACATTGTAAAAAAAACAGGTCACCAAATTTGGTGACCTGTTTTACTATATCTACTCGAAAGAGTGAATAACCACTCCCGAACGCAGTTTAGGTTCAAACCACGTTGTCTTCGGAGGCATGATATTGCCCGTATCGGCGATATCAATAAGCTGCTGCATCGAAACAGGGTAGAGAGCAAAGGCTGCTGCCATCTCGCCACTATCAACGCGACGCTTCAACTCGCCAAGGCCTCGGATACCGCCCACGAAGTCGATACGTTTCGAGGTACGCAAGTCGCTAATACCCAAAATCTTATCCAGCACCAAGTTAGACAATACTGTAACATCCAGCACACCTATCGGGTCGGCATCGTCGTACGTACCCTCGCGAGCCGTAAGGCTATACCACTCGCCATCGAGATACATCGCAAAGTTGTGAAGAGCCTCGGGGGTATAAATCTCCGCGCCCTTATTCTCAACCTCAAACGACTCATTCAAACGCTCCAGCAGTTCTTCCTTAGTCAGACCATTCAGATCGCGTACTACGCGGTTGTAGTCGATAATGCGCAACTGCGATGCAGGGAACGTAACGGCCAGGAAGTAGCAATACTCCTCATCGCCCGTATGTGAAGGATTCTTCGACATACACTCCTGACCCACGCGTGCTGCGGCAGCCGTGCGATGGTGACCATCGGCAACGTATAGCGCAGGCACCTGGGCAAAGAGCTCCGTAAGGCGACGATTCTGCTCCGCTGAGCGTATCACCCAGAAGTGGTGACCAAAGCCATCGGCAGCGGTGAAGTCGTAGTCGGGCTCATTGTTTTTAACCACATCCTCAACAATGGCGTTAATCTCATCATTGTCGGGGTAGGTGAAGAATACAGGCTCGATGTTGGCCTTCTGGTTGCGGACGTGAATCATACGATCCTCCTCCTTATCGGGACGTGTAAGCTCGTGCTTCTTGATTGCACCCGAGAGGTAATCCTCAAAGTGACAACACATTGCAATACCATACTGCGTACGGCCGGCCATAGTCTGTGCATAGACGTAGTAGTGCTCCTCCTCATCCTGCTCGAGCCAGCCACGCTCCTTCCATAGGCGGAAGTTCTCCACAGCCTTATCATATACCTCAGCCGAATGCTCATCGGCAATGGGGTCGAAGTCGATTTCGGGTTTGATGATGTGCAGGAGTGAACGCTCCGTAGCCTCGGCCTTAGCCTCCACGGAGTTAAGCACATCGTAGGGTCGTGACGCTACCTCGGCAGCATACTCTTTGGGCGGACGAATTCCGCAAAAGGGTTTTACTCGAACCATAAAAGGGCTATTTATTTACTTGAAATTTGGTTATTCCATCACGAAGGTAACCCACCACCTGACGTGCCGCAGCAAGACCTGCATTAATGTTGGCCTCGGCAGTCTCGGCACCCATCTTCTTGGGAGTTCCGAATACGCGTTTGCCAAACATCTCGTTCAACTCGGCTTGTGAGTCGGCGGCCACATCGGTTGCGTATTTCAAATCCTCACGCTCGGCGAGAACTTGCATTAATCCAGCCTCGTCAATCACCTCTTTGCGTGCGGTGTTGATGATGGTTGCGCCTTTGGGCATTTTGCTCAGCAACTCATAGCCGATGCTACCTTTGGTTTGGGGAGTTGCGGGAATGTGAATCGACACATAGTCGGCTGTCGAGTACAACTCCTCGACGCTATCCACCTTGCGTACTCCCTCGGCCTCAAAGTAAGCCGCGTCGGTGATGAAGGGGTCGTAGGCCGAAACTTCCATACCCAAAGCCTTACCACAAGTACCAACCAGACGACCTACGTTGCCATAAGCGTGAATACCGAGGCGTTTACCTTTCAGCTCGGTTCCTGTGCCGGGGGTGTATTGATTGCGAGCCATCATAATCATCATACCGATAGCCAGCTCGGCCACGGCGTTGGAGTTTTGGCCGGGTGTATTCATTACCACGATTCCGCGAGCTGTGCAAGCTGCCAAATCCACGTTGTCGTAACCTGCACCTGCGCGAACCACGATTTTGAGATTCTTTGCTGCATCC
>JAGBYV010000160.1 GCA_017628595.1 Alistipes sp. | reverse complement strand
GCGAATTGTCTGCCGTTTTTTATTCAACTTGCCATGTGCATCCAAAAAGTCGCGATAGGCTCTAAGGATAGCTTTGCCAAGAGTGCTCTTGCCACGCAGGAAGTATAATGCAGCCGAGAGCATATCGCACATGGGACGCGCAACGGCTACAACGATACGTTGCCATGTGGGGGCGCACTTGAATAACATCGAGAGGTTATTGCGGTAGTTAAGATACAGTTTTTGTGGCGATTCGTTGGGTAGCGTGCCACCGCCGAGATGATACACCACGCTTCGGGGCTCCACCATGATGCGATAGCCTGCCAGCTGCATGCGCCAGCAAAGATCTATCTCCTCCATGTGGGCAAAGAAATCGCCGTCGAATCCACCCAGTATGCGGAACAGGTCGGCTCGACAGCAGAATGCCGCTCCGCTTGCCCAGAATACATCACGCGTAGTGTCGTATTGTCCGCAATCCTGCTCCACCGTTGAGAGTATTCGACCACGGCAGAAAGGATAACCCAGAAAGTCGATAAATCCGCCAGCGGCGCCTGCATACTCAAAGCGGTCGCGATAGCCGTATGAGCGCAGTTTGGGTGCTACGGCAGCAACGTTGCGATTATTGGTAAGTGTGGCAACGAGCGGCTCAAGCCAGCCAGCAGTTACCTCCACATCGGAATTGAGTAGAACGAAATATTCGGCATCGACCTCTGCCAGCGCGCGATTATATCCTTCGGCAAAACCGTAGTTCGTGGGGAGGGTGATGACGCGTACGGTGGGGTAGTGCTCCCTGAGAAACTCCACTGAATTATCCGTAGATCCGTTGTCGGCCACGACAATCTCGGCCGTAGCGGGGGTGTGCTCCACCACACTCGGCAAGAACTGCTCCAGATGCTGGCGTCCGTTCCAATTAAGTATGACTATGGCTGTCTTTGTCATATTTTCTGCGCCTGTAACTCTGCCGGAGGGGTGTGCTTCCAGCGGCGGTGTGACCACATCCACATCTCGGGATGGGCGTTTATGTCGTTCTCCAAAAGTCGTACGTAGCGCTCCGTTATCTCACCTGGTGCTATGGGCGACTCGCCATCGTAGATGAGCGAGAATGAGGCCTCGTAGTGTCCGGCACTGATGCGACGAGGCGAGAAGTAATACACGGGCAGATGATACTTCATTGCAAGAGTCTCGCCACCCTCGAAGAAGGCGGTCCACTGATGCAGAAAACGATACCAGCGCATATTGGCTCGCAGCACAGGGTTCTGATCGGCGATAAGTCCCAAAGCCATTGGGCGTTTGTCGCGGTTGTCCACGAAGTGGCGCATCGTACGCTTCATGTCAACCAGCTCGACATTTTTGTGCATGCGTATGCGCTTCATCAGTTCGTCCATCACTGGACTTGTAATCTTGTGATACACCGCAACTAAAGTCTGTTCGGGGAATACCAGACTCACCGTGCTGCCCGCCTCCCACGGACCATAGTGCGCTGTGAGAAGTATGGCGCTGCGACCATTAATCGCCTTGCGCGTGGGCTCGGCATTGGTTATGACCATGCGGTGCAGCAGGGTCTTTTCGCTGACGCCCGACTGACTAATGGTGTTTATGATCTGCTCGCTCAGATTGGCATATGTGCCACGGCAAATCCTGTTGAGCTCAGCCTCGCTCTTGTCGGGAAACGAACGGCGCAGATTATCCATGATTACGCGGCGGCGATAGTGCAGCACATCGCGCAGGATGAAGCAGCATATCGTCCCGAAGATGTGATGGCGCACGAAGTGGGGCATGATGGCAAATCCTCGGCAAAGGATCCAGAGAATCTCGAGAGAGATACGTTGCCAGAGGGTTAGAGATGTTGTTTGAGTGCTCTGCGTGGACATATTACTCCTCGTCCTCCTCCTGACGGTAGCGGTTGCGTTTAACTTTAGTCTCGGCCTTGGGTTGTCCGGCTAGAACAATGACAAACTCTCCCTTGGGCTCATGCTCACGGAAATACTCCGCTACCTCTCCGAGTGAGCCACGTACGGTCTGCTCGAATTTCTTTGTCAATTCGCGCGATACGGATACCTTTCTATCTTCGCCAAATACCTCGGCCAGTTGCTCAAGACACTTAACCACGCGGAACGGTGATTCATAGAAGATGATAGAGCGACTCTCATCCCGAAGCTCCTCAAGGCGCTTTGTGCGTCCCTTCTTTTGTGGCAGAAAGCCTTCGAAGCAGAAACGATCGCAGGGGAATCCGCTCTGCACAAGAGCCGGAACAAATGCCGTAGCACCCGGCAGCGTCTCCACCTCGATCCCCGCCTCTACGCATGTGCGTACAAGCAGGAATCCGGGATCAGATATACCCGGCGTGCCGGCATCGGATACCAGTGCCACGGTGCGACCCTCGCCGATGGCCTCGGCTACGGTGGTGGCAGTTGCGTGTTCGTTGAACTTATGGTGCGAGTACAGCTTTTTCTCTATGCCCAGATGCTTGAGCAGGAAGGCTGTGGTGCGTGTATCCTCGGCAAGGATATAATCGGCCTCCTTGAGCGTGCGTATGGCGCGCAAGGTGATGTCGTCCAGATTGCCGATTGGGGTGGGTACGATGTAGAGTTTCGACATGGGTTATGAGAGTTTGCGCTCCAGAAGCTGCATGATAAACTTAGATCCTTCGGTGTCGGGATTCCACGCATAGTTCTCGATGATGTGGATCATGCAGTCGTCAAGAGTCTCCATGCTATCGAGTGCAGTTATAGCCTCATCGTATGCATCGCCGTCGCCATCAAACAGATCGCGAATCATCAGGAACTTGTCGTTAAGACCTATGCCATCGCGTAGTGAGTTGATCTTCGAGTGGTTGATGTCGTCGCCAAGTGCCACTGGGGTAATGAGCGTATCGGCCAGAGTCTGTGTCGATGCAGCCATGGCATCAGCAATGGTTACAGTGCGCTCCTCTTCAACGGGTGCAGGTGCAGGCTGGGGAGCCGCTTTGCGCTCGGGTGCCTTTGATGTCATGGGCTTTGGTGTGTCGACATCCATATCGAATATCTTTGATATATCGACCACCTTCTCGGGACGAGATTCGCTGTCGCTATATATCGACATCATGCGCTGATGCTTGGTGCGGGGACGACGCTGCACCTCCTCAAAGCCGAACAGACTGTTGAGCGAACGGGGCTCTTCGCGCTTTACGGGTTGCTCTACTTCGGGTTCCTTTACCTCGGGTTCTGTTGCGGCCTCAACAACGGGCTCGGGCTTCTCTGCCTCGGGCTCTGCTGCAGCCTCTACAATGGGCTCGGGCTTCTCTGCCTCGGGCTCGGTTTCTACTTCGTGTTCGGGCTCCTCGGCTACGGGTTCTGGAGCTGGCTCTGCAACGGG
>JAGBYV010000159.1 GCA_017628595.1 Alistipes sp. | reverse complement strand
ATGCCGCTGCGCTGGGGGCATCTGCGGGTGGTGATGGTGGCATCGCTCGGACAACTGACGGGCGGAGCGCTATCGACGTTGATAGGCGTTGTGCTGCCACTCATGCAGGTGGTGGGCCACAGCCACCTATCCCCTCTCATACAGGGTATACTGGCCTCAATGAGCCTTACGGGTATTATGGTGGGATCGATACTCATTGGGCGCTGGAGTGATGAGCGGGGATACCTGCGATATCTGCGACTATCGCCTGCGGTGATTCTCGCCGGTGCTACGGTGGCCATGTTCTCCACCTCGGTCGTAGGGCTTGCTATAGGGCTGTTTATGATGGGCTTTGGTGTGGGCGGAGGATATAGCCTCGACTCTGACTACATATCGGAGATCATGCCGCGACGCTGGCGTATGTTCATGGTAGGCGTAGCCAAGGCCTCGTCGGCCATAGGCAACATCGCAATGGCATTCATCTGCTTCTACATACTCCGACACTGGAGCGCGGAATACCATTGGAGCGGGCTATTCCTATTAGTGGCTATCCTTGCCATTGTAATGCTGCTGAGCAGCATACGCTTTGCCGAGAGCCCCGCATGGCTCATTACGCATGCTCGTCGCGAGGAGGCCGAGCGCGCGGTGCGCTACTTCCTGGGCAGCGACGTTACAATTGGCGACGTGGGAAGCCGTTCACCTCAGAATGTATCGCTGAAGGCGATGTTTCGGGGTGATAACCTGCGACGTGTGATACTGAGCGGTGTGCCATGGGCCTGCGAGGGTTTCGGGGTATATGGCGTGGGAGTCTTCCTGCCGATACTCATCATGGCCATGGGGCTGGGCAAGGATGCAGAAGGGGTAAAACATATTGCCTCGGTGGTGGAGTTATCGGGCTATGTAAACATATCGGTTGCCGCAGGTTTTATCATCGGGCTAATGCTGATCCGACGATTGTATCATGTGCGACAGCAGGCTGTGGGATTTATCCTCTCGGGCTTAGGGCTGATGTTGCTAATCGTGGCCTACAGGATGCATCTTGGCGCGTGGGTAATGCTCTGCGGACTTATCGTATTCGAGCTTTTCCTTAATTGCGGGCCGCATCTCGTTACATTCATCCTGCCGGCACAGATCTACCCTATAGCCGACCGAGGCCTGGGTGCCGGACTGGCGGCAGCTTGTGGTAAGGCGGGGGCTGTGATAGGAGTATTTCTTATGCCCCTGTTGATAAAATGGGGAGGCATCACCCTCGCCCTTGGGGTTACGGCTGCGCTACAAATAGTAGGCGCCGTAATAACCCTCTCTTTAGGACACAGAGTGATGCCTCCACAGGATGAGCAAAGCGAGTGGCGTCACGACCGATGATGCCACTGGCTATGGTCGGGGTGCTGCTCGTCGAACTTAAGCAGCGGCAGAAGAAACAGCCACGTAGTGATGCAGAATGGCGCCGTGAGGGTTGCCACACCGAAGGGCTGCACCCACACATTCATGGCAGCCTGTACCACAACTGTCACCAGAATTCCCAGTATCGCCCACATGGCCGAGCGCCACGATGGCTTGTAAAAGACCGTCGCCAGAGCAATGGCAGTCAATACGGCACTGAATGAGTAGAGGCCCTTATCGATATGCTCAACGGGCATACCCATCACCACTGCCATACCCATCGACAGAGCCGAGCCAATCAATGCCCACAACGCTGCCCAGCGACTGCTGGCCGCCAGTCCCAGGAAGAAGAGCAGACCCGTAACCCACGAATCTATCAGAAACACCTGCGAGATACCACGCAACCATATCTGCACAGCCTCCCACGCACCTTCAAGGCCCATATGATGGTGCAGGCCATGCAGCGAATGCATTACGTGAGAGGATGTGTGCAACGCAGGCAGCGAATGCATTGTGTGTGCTCCGAGCAGGAAAAACCAGGTGCAGAGCACGAATGGGAATGTAAAGGAGTTGATGCTCCAGCCACGCATAAGGTTGTTCAAGCCCGTACGCACCCATGTAGAGAGGGCGGCACACAGAGCCAGAGCAATCCACATCCAGACGGTATCGCCAAGAAAGGTGGGGAAAGCGCAACCCACAAGGATTCCGTTAAAGCCCCACAGCCCCTCCTGCCCCTCTTCTGCTTGAAGATTGAGGATATATCCTGTGGCCGTGGAGACCATCACACCCAGCAGGGCACCCCACGCCACCTCGGGCACACCAGAGGAGTAAGCACCCCAGAAGATACCGGCAATAAACAGGAGTCCGCACCACGCATTGCATTGAAACATCACCTGCGCAGCACCGCGTAGCAGAATCTTCAGAAAACCGAAGATTCCGACTTCGAAGATTTTAGATTGTGTTGTCATAGTATTGTTTTTTAAGGTTATCGCCAAGGAAAATCATCAGCCATCGGACGCCCTTTGACCGTAAGTCGCACCAGCGAACAGAACTCACGCACACGACGCTTCACCGCCTGACTTTGCATGCCCATCACGCGATAGATAAGTCCACAGCCATTTGGCAAGGAGGTTACAGCAGCCACCATCTCACTGTCGAAGGTCTGCTCGCACGACGAATAGATCTGTGCAGCAAGCGACTCGGGCGTAAGCAGTACCACCTGCGCGAAGATCTCGTATGAACCCATCACCCCCAGACACGATGGGTGCTGCTCGGCAGGGCGCACAATGAACTTATCGGCAAAGAGCGACTGGCCATCCTCGCGCTGGGCACGCATACTCACCGAGAGAACGTCGTAATCGAACCGCTCCCCCGACCAGCGACGGCCGCAGAGATAGGTCTCGGCATAGAGCAACGTGGCCGAAGGGGCAATCGTAATCTGCGTCTGCGACAGGTAGCGCGAACCGCGACACGGGATCAGCGGCTCGGGGAGATACTCCAGGTAAGCCCCCTCCTCCAGGTGGATAGTCTGCTGCATGGAGGAGTAGTTGTGGCGCATACAGGCGATTTTTGTTGCTGCGCCTGTAGATATATGGGCAAAGGCATTACATCCTACACGAAAATGCTGCTCATAACGGTCGCCATCGACATTTGGGCCTCCCGACGATAGAATGTAGACACATGGCAGCTCCTCCCACTCTGGATCGAAATAGAGCGCCTGCTGCACGATGAGTGGCGTGCGCCGCTCCCACTGGCGAAGGATGGAACGACTGCCATCACGCTCGAAGCCAAGCCTCACAAGGCCATATTTACCCGTAGTTCCAGCACCCATGCGAGGGGTATGGGTGTAAGCCTGCATCTCTGCTATCATGATTCAAAGAGTGCCATGCGGCAGATCATATCGACCAGAGAGTCGATTCCCTCGCCCGTGAAACAGTTTGTATAGATGAACGGCTTATCGCCACGCATCAGCAGCGAATCGCGCCGCATGACCTCCAGATCGGCATGGACATATGGCGCAAGATCCGTTTTATTGATCACCAGAATATCGGAGTGCGATATGCCGGGGCCATCCTTACGCGGAATCTTGTCGCCCGCGGCAACGTCGATCACATAGATAAAGAAATCGACCAGCGCAGGGCTGAATGTGAGTGTAAGGTTATCACCGCCCGACTCAATGAGTACCACATCCCCATCCGGGAAGCGAGCCTCCATCTCCTCTACGGCGGCAAGATTCATCGAGGGGTCCTCCCTCACGGCTGTGTGGGGGCAGGCTCCCGTCTCAACGCCAATGATACGCTCCTCAAGGAGCACACCCTGAAGCATGCGGCGTACATGCTCAGCATCCTCGGTGGTGACTACATCGTTGGTGATGATAAGCACCTTGTGCCCACGCTCCAAAAGGCGTGGCGTGATGGCCTCGATGATGGCCGTCTTGCCCGAGCCTACCGGCCCGCCAATTCCTATTCTGCAACTATTTCCCATACGTTTCTAATTCATAAACATTCTACTTCGACCTCTCTCGTGCAGTGCCGAGAGCAAGTCCATCTGCGGCGCAAAGCCGTACATATCCTCCAACGAGAGCATAAGCGATTGCTCATACAACTCGTCTATGCCTGAACTCATGCCATAGAGAATACGCTGCGTGGCATTATGCGTTATGCGCATAAGGCGCAACGAGGCATTGAGCATCATCGTGGCCGAGCCATAGAGCATTGCGGCGATCATCTCCCTTGTGCAAACACCCGATGCGGCACAGACAACACCCAGCGTTACGGCATAGGTACCTGCCGCCTCACCCGACCGAATAGACCCAAGCCAGTCTTCGAGCATCGTATCGTGAAACATACCGCTCGCAAGTTCTGCAAGTTTTCTACCCATACGAAGGCTCATCTGCCGCTGCTCAGCATTGAGCTTGCGGAGCAGCAACTCCTCATCGGCCTGCATGATAAGTTCAATATCGGAGGAGCCATATCCCTCATGTGCCACACGTGCCGCCACGCAATCTGTCGTAGCGGCAAGTCTGAGGGCTGCGTAAGCAAACTCTTCCAGCGAAGACTCATCGTGTACAATGCCATAGACCACGGCACTCTCCAGCGTATTGGAGAAGGAGAAGCTGCCAATGGGCAGAGCCGAGTCGGCCAGTTGCAGCAGATGCAGAATCAACCCAAGGCTGTTATCCGTGGACATGGCTATGCTCGTTGTGATGCGCTGCTCCCATCAGGCGCCGTACCTCATGTGGCGAGAGGTAGGGAATAATCTGATCGGCCGGGCGGAACGAATAGGCGATATGCTCCAGCGAATGGGTCTTCATAACGCTCTGCATCACCCTGCGATCAACCGTCAGCGGGACATAGACCTTGCTGCCCTGCACAACGGCAGGCCAATGCTGGTTGCCCAGAGCGTGACCCAGCTCCACGGCAATATGCAGCGCCGTGGCAATCTCCTGATGCATCAGGGCTCCGAGGTCGATGACCATAATATCGTTCATGCGCAGTCTTACAACCGCCATCTCCCCATCGCCATAGCAGATAATGTCGCCATCGGCGAGCGATGAGTGGCGGCGCAGGGCTATGGCATACTCGCCACCACGATCGCCCCGCGTAACAAAACGAGACTTCTGCGCCGTCCACTGATCCATATCGATGTATTCGATCCTGGACGTGGATGCTCGCTCGCTCCACGCCGGATCGGATATATTGCCAAGAATTTGTGTATATACTTTCATTCTAACTGAACCAATAGAGTTGTCCGAGAGAGAATCTTTCGGCAGGTTTAATGTCGATACGCTCACCATCGATGGCAACATCGAACGTCTCGGGATTCACGTCGATACGAGGCGTTGCCGAGTTCAGCACCATGTCGCACTTTGAGAGCTGTCGTGTATGACGTACGGGGCAGACCTGACGTTCAAGACCTAAACGGGTCTTTACATCGCTCTGCATGGCTGCCTGCGACACAAATGATATGCAGGTGTCGGGTAATACACGACCAAAGGCTCCAAACATAGGACGATAGTAACATGGCTGCGGCGTGGGTAGCGAAGCATTCGGATCACCCATATTTGCCCAGCTGATAGCACCTCCCTTGATGACCATTTTGGGTTTGGCACCGAAGAACTGAGGCTCCCACAGCACCAGGTCGGCAAGTTTGCCCTTCTCCACCGAGCCGATGCTCTCGGCCATACCGAAGGCTATGGCGGGATTGATCGTTATCTTGGCCAGGTAGCGCAGCACGCGGTAGTTGTCATTATCGTCGCTATCCTCCTTAAGGCGGCCGCACGCACGCTTCATATAGGATGCCATCTGCACGGTACGCATAAACGACTCTCCCACGCGGCCCATGGCCTGCGAGTCGGATGTAACAATGGACAATACACCCAAATCGTGCAGAATGTTCTCCGCGGCCTGTGTCTCGGGACGTACTCGGCTCTCGGCAAAGGCTACATCGGAGGGGATTTGCGGATTCAGATTGTGGCACACCATAATCATATCGAAAAGCTCGGCCTGCGAGTTGACTCCGAAAGGCAATGTGGGATTGGTCGACGAGGGCAGCACGAAGGGCATGGAGGCCATTCTCAACAGATCGGGGGCATGGCCTCCGCCCGCACCCTCGGTATGGTAGGTATGAATCGTACGGCCATCTATTGCGGCGATGGTATCCTCAACGTAACCACCTTCGTTGAGTGTATCGGTGTGGATGGCTACCTGCACATCATGTCGCTCGGCAACGTCGAGCGCAGAACGGATAGCGGCCGGCGTAGAACCCCAATCCTCATGAATCTTCAGTCCGCACGCGCCCGCTCGGAGCTGCTCCTCGATGGACTCCTGTACGGAGCAGTTGCCCTTGCCCAGAAAGCCAAAATTCACGGGGAGGTTTTCCACTGCTTTGAGCATCATCTCAACATTCCACACTCCCGATGTGATGGTTGTACCATTGGAGCCATCGGAAGGGCCTATGCCTCCACCGACAAGCGTAGTGATTCCGTTACTCAGTGCCGCATATGCCTGCTGCGGCGAGATGTAGTGCACATGGCTGTCGATACCTCCGGCCGTAAGGATGAGGTGCTCGCCCGAGATGGCATCGGTCGCCGCACCCGTAACCAGAGAGGGATCAACACCCGACATAATATTAGGGTTACCCGACTGTCCGATACCTGCAATACGGCCATCCTTGATGCCCACATCGGCCTTGACTACGCCCAGCACAGGGTCGAGGATCGTCACATTTGTAATAACCAGATCGAGAGCCCCCGCTTCCGAAGTAATGGTGTTGGCCAGCGCCATACCGTCACGCAGGGTTTTGCCACCGCCATAGACCACCTCATCGCCATAATGACGCAGGTCACGCTCGATTTCAACATATAGGTCGCTATCGCCCAGGCGGATGCGATCGCCAACGGTGGGGCCAAATAGATTGTTGTTCTGTTGTCTTGATATTGTTGCCATCTCTGTTATGCTTTATCGTTACTCTTTTTACCCTCCTGTGTCTGCGCAGATGTTTTTTGCGCGCCATCCTCGCACAGGCATTTAAACTCCTGCTTATGTACACGCCTTAATGCGCGACGATAGACAGGATAGTAGATCGGGGCATCCTCAACACCCGTATAACCATCTACCAGATTGTTGAAACCTATTACACGCCTCTTACCCGCATAAGCCACAATCTCAACCTCACGGCTATCGCCCGGCTCGAAACGTACGGCCGTAGTGGCGGGAATATTAAGATGCATGCCAAAGGCAGCGGAGCGATCGAACTCCAGATATCGGTTAACCTCAAACAGATGGAAGTGCGAGCCAACCTGAATGGGGCGATCACCCGTATTGCGGATGGTAATAGTTGCAGTGGCACGGTCGGCATTATACTCAATATCCTGCTCGGCCAATATCACACCGCCGACCGCGGGCACCGTCTTGGGAATAAAGCCATTGCTGGCGGGATACAATTTACTCTTTGCCATAATCATCATTTTATAGGATGGTGAATACTTACCAGGCGCGAGCCGTCGGTAAAGACAGCCTCGACCTGCAATAACGAAATCATGTCGGCAACGCCCTCCATTACATCCTGACGGCGCAATACCGAGGCCGCATCCTTCATGACCTGCTCGACACTTTTGCCCTCGCGCGCCCCCTCCAATGCATGAGAGGTGATGTAGGCTACAGCTTCAGGGTAGTTAAGTTTCAACCCTTTGTTGAGTCGGCGCTCGGCGACCATGCCAAGCGACAGCAACATCAACTTGTCAATTTCTCGTGGTGTTAAATGCATATCTAAAGATTTTTGTTTACACCACGCTTAGGGCAAATCCTGTGCCATACTTTCTCTTGCTTGTGGCATGGGATTTGTTCCCTAAAAGAAAAATTCTTATCTTTACATTATGATTAAAACAATGCTTATCGCCGGCTTGGGAGGCTTTGTCGGCACCTGTATGCGCTTTCTGACGGGCAAGTTGTGCAATCTACTTGTCGTGGGGACATTTCCCCTGGGTACCTTCGCTGTAAATGTCGTGGGTAGTTTTATTATAGGTCTGCTCTTTGGCGCCGCCGAACGTACGCATGCCATAACACCGGCCATGAGCGCACTGCTCATCACGGGCTTCTGCGGAGGCTTCACAACATTCTCCACATTTGCCGATGACATCTATCTTTTGCTGCAAAACCGCCATTATCTCACACTTGCCATCTACGCCGGCGGCACGATAGTGCTGGGCATAGCATTGGTATGGGCAGGCCGCACGCTGATGAAAGGGTAATTTTTTACATTTTGCAGCAAATTACATATATCTCTAATAATCACCTACTTTGCTCCGACCGCCTCGCATCGGCGAAAAAAAAGAGCAAAAAAAATGAAAAAAAAGTTGAAAAAGTTTTGGAGATATAAAATTTTGCTCTATCTTTGCACTCGCAATCCGATAGAAACGGTTGCAAGTTCAAAACATAATGCGGAAATAGCTCAGTTGGTAGAGCACAACCTTGCCAAGGTTGGGGTCGCGAGTTCGAGTCTCGTTTTCCGCTCAAAGTCCAAAAGTTTTGAGGACAAAATCAAGCAAAACCCTTTGAAACATCGTTTCAGAGGGTTT
>JAGBYV010000158.1 GCA_017628595.1 Alistipes sp. | reverse complement strand
TTATTGAAGAGCCTCCAGACGCCACTCCATCTCCTCGCGGATGTAATCGGCAGCCGATCCCTCGCCCAATGTGGTTAGTGACTCCTTGATGGCGATTGCCAGCTCTGCATTATGTGCTGCAGCCGAAAGAAGGGCAACGGCGCCTTGTGCTATGATTCGCGATGATGAGTGACGGCGTACAATATCCTCGATGGATTTTACAACCTCGGTATCTATCGTCTGCTGCCTGCGGGCTACGGCCATCAGTGCAGCGTATGCATGTAGCTCATTGTCGCTGCGGCTCCATGAGTGATATATATCTGCAAGGTTGGGCGTGAGTGATAGCAGCGCGAAAGCCATCTCCTCGGCTACTTCGGAGTTTATGACGCCCTCGGCCCACATCTCGACCTCTTCTAAAGTGAGGAGTGCGGGGTCGGCGATATGCAGTGCTGCAAGGCGCAGCTCTCTGACCTGTTGCTTGTAGAGATATTGAGCAAGCGAATGATCCCTGCCCTCGGTCGATGCTATCTCGCGAATGGTAGGAAGGCTTACTCCATAGTTCAGGCCGTAGTTTTGGCCATAGTAGTACATCGCATCAGCCACTGCGCCATTCATCTGTTTGCGCATGCGGCCGAGCAGTGATATCATTTTCTGTGTCTGATCTGCCATACTAAAAAAAATAAAGAGGTTGCCTGGTTTGGTCGACAACCTCTCATTATTGCATTTGCTTGATTATCGCTTTGCGGTGTTTGCAATGTAAGCCGTGCGTCCGAACTCAAATACGGGTAATACGGCTGAGCCTACAACCTTGTCATCTACCGTTACTACGCACGTAGTGCTGTCGGCCAGGCGAACCTGCAATGCAGTCTTGTCGCGTGAATCAATCTCCGACATCGTAGCCAGCTTGGGTGCTATACCAGAGGGGGTAAGGTTGATCTTTACTACGCTGCCGTCAGCGGCCGTAGCTACCTGCAAACCTGCGCTGGGCGAGAGTTTTGCAATGGTGTATGCCGTAGTTGTACCGTTCAGGGGCAATACGATGCGCTCGGTGTATGTCGTTGTGATCTTCTTGCCGAGGAACAACTCCAGATATGCCTGCTCGCGAGCGTCCAGCGCCTCAAGTGCATCCTTCAAACCTCCGCCAAATACATTTTCGCCAGCATCGCCCGTTATGAGCTCGATGCGTTTCTTGCGGAGTGTGAAGATAGCCTGTGCTGCCTGTGCTGCCGCCTCCTCTGCGGTCATAGGTGAAAGGCTGGTGCGGTCGGGCAAAACCTTGGCAAACTCATCCGCGGGGTTGATTAGCGATGTAGTGGTGACGCTCATAGGGGCAATCTCCTTAGTCGCGAAGATGGTATTGTCGGTTGCAACCGATAGCTGCGCGCTCTTGATTGTGTACGATGTCTTCTCAACGAGAGAACCTCTCACGTCGAGATATTTCTGTGCATAGCGCGCATAAGGACCTACGATGGTCTGCTCCTTCTCGATTGTCAGATCTACAACGATAGTGGTAGATGGATCGGCAAGAGCTATGGCTCCCGTCGCGTCGTAGTAAGGACCAATCACCGTGCGGTAAGGTGTATTCTGTGCTGACACGGCTGTGCATACCATCACAGCGAGAGTCAAGAGTGATAAAAATCGTTTCATGGTAAATCTTTTTTATACTATTTAGCAAATATACTCTATTTGGCTGAAATATCAAAATTTAAGGTAAAAATCACGTGTCAGGCGCTTGTAATCTTCGCTGTAACCCATTGGCCCACGATCTTCGATAATGAGTTTCTCGCTCTGAGGAGGTTGTGCGGGGGGCAACTGCGAAAGTTCGGCCATTATGCGGCGAGCCCCGCTTTGGGGTGTTGTCCACACCTCGCAATGACGCCTTACGAAGAGCCTTCCGCGTGCCGCCGAGAGCATACGCTCCATCTCGGGCGGAGGCAAAATCAGTGCAAAGTGGCCATTGGGCGATAGCAGTCGCAGTACGCCTTGCGTCAGGTCGTCAAACGAAAGAGAGTCGGTATGGCGAGCCGTGGAGCGAGCCGCATCGGGCGACTGAAGTGAATCTACAAAATAGGGTGGGTTGGATATAATCACATCGTAGGGCTCGGCAGATGAAAACTCCTGCAGCGGTGTGTGCTTAACCTCAATGCGGTCGTGCCAAGGCGAGGCTGCAACGTTCTCTGCGGCCTGCAACACGCAATCCTCGTCAATATCTATGGCCGTAATATGAGCCTCTAAGGTGCGTTGTGCTGCCATGATGGCAATAAGTCCGGTGCCGGTGCCAATGTCGAGTATTCGTCCTGCTGATGGCAGCGTAGCCCATGCGCCGAGTAGCGTGCCATCGGTTCCGACCTTCATTGCACAACGGCTGTGGTCGATATGAAACTGTTTGAATGTAAACCCTTTGCCTCGCATTGTTACATCTTTAGAAATCCATCAATTCCGGCTCCGAAAAGCGAGTAGTCGTAACGCACCGGATCCGAGTCGTCGAACTCGCGCAGGGCAGCGGTAATCTCTGCCGTAGCTTTCCAGTCGCTCTGCTTGCGCTGGAGCAGTCCCAGCGCTCGGCCCATATTGCCCGTATGTACGTCGAGTGGCAGGTAGAGTGCCGACATGGGAATCTTGCGCCATAGTCCGAAATCCACACCTCGGTCATCGTGGCGTACAAACCAACGCAGGTACATATTTAGACGCTTGCAGGCGGCACCCTTGTCTATTGACGAGAGGTGCTTCTCACAGTGGGGATTGTGTGGGTGGGTGAAAAATTCGCTGCGAAACTCCGATAGAACCTTTGCCATATCGTGCGTAGCGAGGTAGCGGCTCTCGAAAAACTCTCCTATGCCGCCGTAGAGTTCAATAATGTGACGCATGCAAAGCACAAAGTCAGTAAAGTCCTGACCGTTGAATGTGCGGTGAACGTACGATTGCAGATGCTCCAGCTCACGCTCCGAAGCGTTGCGCACAAAGTCGGCGGGCGAGAAGTCCATATACTGCATCATGCGACGGGCGCTCTTCACTATGGCCTTGCGGTTGCCCCATGCTATGGTGGCGGCCATGAAGCCGGCGACTTCGCGGTCGTGGCGGTCGGTGAATGAGTGGGGTATGCTGATGGGATCAGGCTCAATAAACTCTGCGCGATTGTATTTATCGTGCAGATGTTCGAGCAGATCGCGTAATTCTTCTCTATCCATGGGTTATAGTATTTTTCCGTCGCACATCGTAATCTTTCTGTCGGCCATCGATGCCAGTCCCTGGTCATGAGTTACGATGATGGTTGTTTGCCCCAACTCCTCACGCAGTCGTAGAAACAGAGCGTGTATCTCGTCGCGATTCTTCGTATCGAGGTTGCCCGAGGGCTCATCGGCAAGGAGCAATGAAGGGTGG
>JAGBYV010000157.1 GCA_017628595.1 Alistipes sp. | reverse complement strand
TCCCGGCAGAATGGCCGATGCAATAGTCATGCGCGAGAGTGAAAGTGAGTCGCCAAACCATTTTTCGCGTGGGATGATGTTGCCGTTCTCGTCCAAACGTCCCAGCTCCTTGGCGCGGGCCTTGCGGCGTGCCTCACGAGCTACAGAGTCGGCGAACTGCTTGGCCTGTTTTTCGCTTAGGCGCTTGAGTTCGTCGGGTACATTTGCAATCGAATCGGCGCGTGCCTGCTCCAGAGAATCAAGGCGGTGTATCAGCATACCACCCTCAACCTGCTGTGTCTTGCCACGACGACGGCTCTGTGCCGATGCATCAACGAGTGGGCAGAGTATGATCGCGAGTGCAATCAAGGCCATACGCAACATAAGGCACGATCCGCGGTGGATCGTGTTGCGTGATTGCATATGACAGGTTGTACTCATCGGTAGATGCTATTTGTTGCTCAGACGCTTGATGAATGACTCAATATCCTCATCCGAAGAGAATCCGATGACAATCTTGCCACCGCCATTCTTTCCGCGCTTGATGCTGATATTGTCCGAAAAATAGGGCTCCAGACGCTCCACGAGGCGTGAGTACGACTCGGGATACTCCTCCTCTGCCGCAGGCTGTACGTCGCCCTGCTCGGCCAGTTTGCGAGCCAGCTCCTCAGCCTGACGTACCGACAAAGCCTTCTTCAGACAGCGCTTCAATGCCCATACCTGTCGCTCGGCGTCGATGCCGGCAATAGCCTTGGCATGTCCCATGGTGATAAGTCCCTCCTTGAGTGCGAGCTGCACCTCGTCGGGCAGATTCAGCAGACGCATATAGTTCGATACCGTTGAGCGTTTCTTGCCAACCTTTTCGGCCATAGCCTCCTGCGTGAGTCCGCACTCCTCAATGAGGCGTTGCATACCCAGGGCGATTTCGATGGCATTGAGATCCTGTCGCTGAATGTTCTCGACCAGTGCCATGGCGTGCAGGTTTTCGTCGTCAGCCTCGCGGATATATGCGGGCAGAGTCTCCAGTCCCACGATCTGCGATGCACGCCAGCGACGCTCGCCGCTGATGATGATATAGCGCGAACCGTCACGCTTAACGGTGATAGGCTGAATCACACCTAATTGACGAATTGATGAGGCCAACTCCTCCAGTGCCTCGTCGTCAAACTTTGTACGGGGCTGCGTGGGGTTGGGTATAATCTCCGAGATGGCGATCTCGGCCATGTGGTTCATGGGCTTGGCCTTTACCGACACGTTGTCGGTGCCGAAGATGGCATCCAAACCACGTCCTAAACCTTTTTGTTTCATATCTTA
The DNA here is from genome assembly GCA_017628595.1 of Alistipes sp. Classification (GTDB taxonomy): domain Bacteria; phylum Bacteroidota; class Bacteroidia; order Bacteroidales; family Rikenellaceae; genus Alistipes. Next base: position 4,841 of record JAGBYV010000157.1, on the reverse strand, counting down.
CTTCGTTTCTTGTTTTGCTTTGCGGTTACGCTTGATAAACTCCTTGGCCAGCGAGAGGTAGTTAACCGCTCCCGTAGCCGATGCATCGTAGAGCATGATGGGCTTGCCATGCGATGGTGCCTCACCCAGACGGATATTGCGCTGGATGACGGTGTCGAAAGCCAGCGGACCGAAGTGCTCGCGCACCTCCGTAGCCACCTGATTGTTAAGGCGATTGCGCATGTACATCGTCAGCACGAATCCCTCGATCTCAAGCGCGGGGTTAAGGCCACTCTTTACGATCTTGATCGTGTTGAGCAATTTGCTCAGACCCTCCAGGGCGAGATACTCGCACTGCACGGGGATAAGCACCGAGTCGGCTGCCGTAAGGATATTCACGGTGGTGTAGCCCAGCGACGGCGAGCAGTCGATCAGAATGTAATCGAACTTGTCGCGTATGGGCTCTATCACATTTTTGATTATGTGGTGGCCATTCTCCATCTTGGGCAGCTCCGTGTCGGCAGCAACAAGGTCGATGCTCGAAGGCAGCAGCCAGAGTTTCTTAATGTCGGGACTCTGCAGAATCACCTCCTCGGCACTTTTTTCGCCTACCAGACACTCGTAGATACCGTCCAGCTCGATATCGAAACCTAATCCCGATGTGGCATTTGCCTGAGGATCAGCATCGAGCAGCAGTACTTTCTTGCCCAGAAGAGCCAGCGATGCGGCCAGATTTATAGCGGTGGTGGTCTTTCCTACTCCACCTTTTTGGTTTGCTAATGCAACTACTTTTGACATCTGTGTTTACTTCTCTTTGATGTAAAAAACTCCTCTTGGAGTAAATATTGCATAAATATGTAACATTAAGAGGATATAATCGGACAAAATTAATGAATTTTAATAAATAAAACAATCTTTGTTGAAAATTGCTTAACTTTGTGGTCGGTTTAACCAATGATTGTTCCTTTTGTATTATGAGCGAAAATATTAATAATGAGAATATAGCGAAGGGTACTCCCCAGCCTATGAAGAAAAAGAAGAAGAGCATGGTGGGTCAGCCCTTCTGGGTTGATGCCATGGTTGTTGTGTTGCTGTTTGTCATTGCGCAGGCTGTGGCAACAGTTGCCTGCATGGCGATGGGATTGCGCATGCCCGGCATAGCCATGACAACAAGTTTTGATGCCGAAGTACTTGAGAATGCCGACTCTATGCAGGCACGCTTCATTGCCATCACCTATCTGCTGTCTATGGTCATCTTCTACATCTCGATGTTCATCTATCAGCGCATGCGTGGCTGGTCGAGCAAGGGGTGGTTTAATATGCGTGGATGCACTCCCGTGCGCTTGCTTGCGGGCTATTTACTTATTTGGTGCATAAGCGTTGTTGTGGAGCCTTTGTCGGAGGCGTTGCCCGGTAATCAGGATATGCTCGGCAATGGCGGCTGGCTGCTCTTTTCATCGGTGTTGCTGGCTCCGATATTTGAGGAGAGCCTCTTCCGTGGCTATATGGCCGGTATTCTGCGCAAGGCATATGGCGGCATGACGGCATGGATTGTGCCCGCCGTTACATTTGGTGTAATACACGCCATTCCCTCGGTGGTGGTCTCTGCTATATTGATGGGATTGGTGTTAGGATATCTCTATCTTCGCTATCGTTCGCTGGGTCTGGTGGTGATGTTGCATGCGATGAATAACCTTACGGCGTGCTTCCTGCGAATGATGGATATGGGCGATATGACCGTGAGCGGTCTGTTTAGTGAGGGCCCCTGGTACTGGGCGCTGTATGCAGTGTGCGCAGTGGTGCTGGGCGTATCACTTGTGAAGATGTATCGCTATGTTTCTGGTATAAAAGTTGAGAATAATACATCTATAGAGTAATAATATTGCACATTGATTCGTTACTTTCAAGTAAAAAGACTATCTTTGTGGAATATTATGAGCCGATTGGTAAAAATATTGCTGTTAGCTGCGCTGTTGCCAGTGGTATCGTGTCGTGAACTCCCGGATTATCTGGTGGGTGACGATACGATTGCTCGTGTTGGTCGCAATGAGTTGTCCGTCAACGAGATCAGCGAGATCATGCCCGCCAACCTCAAGGGCGAGGACAGCGTGACATATGTCAAACAGTATGTCGACCGCTGGATCGTTCGCCAGCTTAAGGTTGAGGAGGCCGATCGCCTCTTCTCCACCTCGGAGCGTGAGATAGAGCGTCTGGTGGAGGAGTATCGTCAGACTTTGCTCAGTAGCCGTGTGGATCAGCACTATGTATCGGCACAGACAACGGGCGAGGTGACTGATGAAGATGTGGCGGAGTATTACAACACCCATAAGTCGGACTTCCTGCTCGACCGCACCCTTGTCAAGGGCCGTATCCTCTGCTACGACGACTCTTATCGTCAGAGCAAGCGCCTTCTTGAGCAGATGCGCAAGGCTTCTACCTCGCAGACCGACGACAAGACCTTCTCGGATATGTGCGAGAAGAACGGATTTCTGCTTATCGACAACCGCTCGGAGTGGATTAACTTCGTCGATTTCCTTACCAACCTCCCCACAACACGCACACAGGATTACGAGCCGCTGCTTGACAAGATGGGCATCCAGCAGATGGAGGCCAACGGCTTGCGCTACCTGTTTGACTTTACGTCGGTATGCCGCAAGGGCGATGTTGCTCCGCTGGAGGTGGTGGCCGAGAATATACGCCGTATCCTCACTACGCAGCGCCGTAGCGAGATTGTGAAGTCGCACGAGGAGGCTATCCGCTCGCAGGCCGAGGCCGAGGGTCATGTGAAGGTGTATAAGTAGAGTCCTGCTGCTCTACCACTGCAAGAGAATGTTTTAAGCCCGCAGGGGCTTGCAATATAGTTTGAAAATAAAAAGGATAAAGAGATATTTATGTTGAAGAAGAGAGTTATAGCCGTTGCTGCTTTGATTGCCGTAACAATGTCGGCAGGAGTGCTGACGGCGCAGAAACGTCAGGTGTTGCTCGATCGTGTTGTGGCCGTTGTCGGTGGCTCGGCAATCCTCTACTCTGAGGTTGAGGATAACGCTGCCACTCTGGTGCAGCAGCGACGTGAGCAGGGATACACCTCGGATCGTGATCCCATGAACGAGAGCCTTGAGATGCTCATGCGTCAGAAACTGCTGTATAGCCAGGCACTGATTGACTCAATTGATGTTTATAGCGATATCAACAGCTACGTTGAGGAGCAGTTGCAGAGCATGATCACCGAGGCTGGCTCGATTGCCGAGCTGGAGGCGCGTGAGCATATGCCTGTATTTAACTTCCGCGAGTTGCTGCGTCAGCAGGTCGTCGAGCAGGAGTATGCCCGTACCATGCAGCAGACTGTTGTCAGCGATGTGAAGGTGTCGCCCGGAGAGGTTGAGCAATACTTCAACAGCCTGAAGGAGGAGGAGCTCCCCCTGGTGCCCGAGCAGTATGTATATGCACAGATTGTCCGCTACCCCGCATCGCAGGAGGATGCCAAGCGCCGTACTCGTGAGCGCTTGATGGAGATGCGTGAGCGTATCATCTCGGGTAAGTCGACCATGGCTGTGCTGGCGCGTACATACTCAGTTGACCCCGGTACGGCAATGCGTGGCGGTGAGATGCCCGCAGGTCCTCTGGAGGAGCTGGTGGCTCCCTATGCCGATGCGCTGGAGAAACTAAAGCCCGGTCAGGTGTCGGAGGTTGTGGAGACCGACTACGGATTCCACATCATTGAGCTTCTCGAAGAGCCCAAGAATGGCCTCTACCACTCGCGTCACATCCTGTTGCGTCCGACATATACGGCCGAGGAGTTGAATCAGCCCATCTCATTCCTCGATAGCCTTGCAAATCTGATCCGTCAGGACTCTATAACTTTCGAGGCTGCTGCCCTGGAGCATTCGGAGGATAAGCTCACCAAGATGAACGGAGGTCTTGTTACCAACCACGACTTGCTGATGAGCAGCCCCTCATATGCCAATGTGAAGTATTCGGCAACCAAGTTCCGCCGTGAGGACTTCGGTGATGGCAAGAGCCTTCAGGACTATAGCAATATCATTCGCATGAAGGTGGGTGATGTGTCGCCTGCATACATGGCTCAGGATCTGCGCCAGAACCAGCAGGCCAAGATTATCAAGTTGCTGGAGATTATCCCCACTCACACTGCATCTCTCGAGGAGGATTACGCTACAATCGAGGAGATGGCTCTCTCGCAGAAGCAGCAGAAGATATTCGATGAGTGGATGCGCGAGAAGATCGACGGGTTGTATGTCTATATTGCCCCCGATTTCCGTGAGGGAGAGTTCGAGTATCCTAATTGGGTGAAGTAAAGTATATTACGGTGCGGCGTATATTATCAATCATAACCGTTATGGCGTTTGTCGGCATCCTCTTTGCACAAGAGGTTGCCGTTCGTCGTGTTATGCCTACCACTGCCGCCAGTGGGCAGACTACCCAGACGCAGCAATCCACGTCGCAGCGTCGCCGTGTCGATTTTATGGCCGATGTGGTGCGCCCGTACAGCCATGCTACGGATAGTATCGTATATCTTGTCGGCAACTTCGCAGCACATCACAATGGAGCGGTCATCTCGTGCGACAGCGCGGTGCGCTACAGCGATACTCGCTGGGGCTTCTTTAACCGCCTGCTCATCAATCAGGACTCTATATATATTTATGGTGATAGCGCTCTATACGATGGCGAGCGAGGCGTGGCCGAAATCTATGCCCCGATCGTAAAGGTTGTTGATGGCGATGCGCTGCTATATACCTATAATTTTATGTTCAACACCGAATCGCGTGTAGGTAACTATACGGGTGGCGGTGTGCTGGTGCATGACAATAACATCATCGAGTCGCAGCGTGGCTACTACTACTCCG
>JAGBYV010000156.1 GCA_017628595.1 Alistipes sp. | reverse complement strand
CAATTTTCGACATTCACCCAGCCGGGGATGCCGAGCGTCAAATCAGAGAAAACGCCATACGGCGTTACAATATCGAAGCGGTAATATCCACCCTCACAGAGTGTTACGTTGCGAGCATGGAAATCGCTTCGCTCATCGTTATAGCTATATCGCCAGATGTCGATACCCTCGGGCAGGGGAATCTCCACATCCTGCTTAAGGATAAGGTCGCCACCCTTCTTTATCAGGGCTGCAAACTGACCAAAGGCCTCAACCACAGCCTCAAACGTACCGTAAATATCGAGGTGGTCAGGGGCTACTGATGTAATCACCGCCACATCGGGCTTCAGGCGCAGGAACGAGCGGTCGTACTCATCGGCCTCAACAGCCAGACGCGTACCCTCACCCAACACCATATTGCCATTGAAATTCTTCGAGATACCACCCAGGAAAGCATTACCGCTCATACCCGTAGCCGCGTTAAGCCACGCAATAAGGGTCGAAGTGGTAGTCTTGCCGTGCGTACCCGCTACGGCCATAACGTACTTTCCTTCAGACAGATGACCAAGCATCTGCGAGCGTTTCTCCATAAGAAAGCCTCCCTCGCGAAAGAACGTCATCTGCGGATGGTCGGCCGGCACCGCGGGGGTATAGACCACCATCGTGGTCTGCGAATCACGAAATGCCGTAGGGATATGCTCCACTGCATCCTCATAGGTCACCTCGGCACCTTCCGTCTGCAACGCGCGCGTAAGCGGAGTCTCGGTACGATCGTAGCCTGCCACCTGGCGTCCCTCGTGCAGGAAGTAACGCGCCAGGGCACTCATACCGATGCCTCCGATACCCATAAAGTATATGTTTTTATAATACTTGTCCATATTCTTATTATGTTCCATTCAATTCAACACCAAAAATTGGATAACAAGAGCTGATTTTGAGGCCTGCGAAACCCGAAAAAGCGCAGTTTACTCAGCGTAAATGAGCATTTCGAGTCCAAGCCAGACGCCAAAAGAGCCTTGTTAGGCAATTTTTAATTAAAAGCGGCTCCACTCTTTTTCTATCTGCCGCACCACGCGGTCGGCTGCATCCCTGATGCCCAGCCGTGCGATATTCTCCTTCAGCGAAGCCAGTCGCACCTTGTCCGTAAGCAGGCTCAATGCCATAGGCATACCGCGCTCAACGGCCTCCCGATCGCTCACCATAAGGGCTGCATCCTTATCCACCAGCGCGCGGGCATTCTTGGTCTGGTGATCCTCGGCAACATTGGGCGAGGGGACAAACAGTGTCGGCTTACCCACCAGACATAGCTCCGAAACGGTACATGCACCACTGCGTGAGATCACCACATCGGCCATCTCGTAGGCGTAGTCCATACGCTCGATAAAGGCACCCTGCCAAACACCCTTGGTGGGGCGTGAGGAGAGGAACTCCTGCATCTCGCGCTCGTAGAATTTACCCGTCTGCCAGATAACCTGCACATCGGGATCGCTCTCGAGTGAGAGAATCCAGCGTTTCATCATCTCATTCAGCGTGCGTGTGCCCAGCGAGCCACCCACAACAAGAATCGTAGGTTTATCCACGCTCAGGCCATAGTATGCCGCAGCCTCTGCGCTCTTCTCCTTGGCAGGGGCGATGTTACCACGCAAGGGGTTACCCGTCATCACGATCTTATCCTCGGCAAAGAAGCGCTCCATGCCATCGTATGCCACGCATATGCGACGTGCTCCGCGCGCGAGAATCTTGTTAGTAAGACCGGCATAGGAGTTCTGCTCCTGAATAACGGTAGGCACACCCATTCGTTGTGCTGCCCACAGCACGGGCGCCGACGCGTAGCCACCAAAGCCTACAACCACATCGGCCGAGAAGTCGCGTATGACACGACGTGCCTGCCACACGCTCTTGAGCACCTTATATGGCACCAGCAGGTTGCGCCAGTCCAAACGACGCTGCAGACCTGCCACGGGCAGACCCACTATATTGTATCCCAAAGCAGGGATCTTCTCCATCTCCATCTTGCCCTCGGCACCCACAAAGAGGATCTCCACATCGTCGCGCCACTTGCGCTTGAGTGCCTCGGCAACGGCTACGGCGGGATAGATATGGCCTCCCGTTCCGCCACCGGATAGTATTACTCGTTTCATTGCCTATTTTACATTCTACATTTTACATTCTACCGTCCCCAGCTCTCTCTGTCGAGTGTGCGGTAGGTTATAGCCTCCGAGATATGGCTCGGCGCAATATCCTGCTCGCCCGCCAGATCGGCAATCGTGCGAGCCACCTTGATTATGCGGTCGTAGGCTCGAGCCGATAGTTGCAGACGCTCCATAGCCACATCCAACAGACGACGTGCCTCGGCCGAGAGCGGACAGAACTCACGCAACATTGCCGACGACATCATCGTATTGGTATATATGCCTGTGCCACGGAATCGCTCCGCCTGACGCTCTCGGGCACGGATTACTCGCTCACGCACGGCAGCACTCGACTCGGACAGCTCCGATGAGGATAGCTCCTCGCGCTTTACGGGCGTAATCTCAACGTGCAGATCGATACGGTCCATCAGCGGACCCGAAATGCGTCCCACATAGCGGTGCACGGCCGCTGCCGAGCAGCTGCACTCCTTGGTGGGGTGATTATAGTATCCGCATGGGCAGGGGTTCATCGATGCCACAAGCGTGAAGTTCGATGGGTAGTCAACCGTATAGCGCACACGCGAGATGGTGATATGCTTATCCTCCATAGGCTGGCGCAGCACCTCCAGAACAGAGTGTCCGAACTCGGGCATCTCGTCCAGAAACAAGACTCCATT
>JAGBYV010000155.1 GCA_017628595.1 Alistipes sp. | reverse complement strand
GCCGTCGGGTGCTCCGCCGATAAAGCCCTGACCTACGAAGACGCCTACGCCTGTATTCTCGATCGAGGCACGCAGACGGTGCTTCGAGGCCTTGATATCTACATTGGCATACTTGTGGCGCTGGTTTGTGAGCAATGTAGTGCGCATATCTATCCAGCGATTGCGCATACCTATGTGATTCAGATACTTCGAGATGATCGTTGTCGAGATCAGTTCACCATAGGCTACGATGGTGTCGTACCACAACTCGGCATCCGACTGGCGGTAAACGATGTCGTTTACGATGTTGCGCAACTGACCGAACAAAAGAGTCACCTCGTTGATGTTTGTAGGCTCGCCCCACAAATCGTCAATGATTGCGGCGTGGTACTCCTGCACCTGTTTTATCTCCTCGTTGGCCTCCTCTTTTCGGCCGTTCTGCATGTGGGTAAATACACGCTCCAGGGCATTTGTGGTCTTGCCCATTGCTGATACGATGATAAACAGATCACTCTCGCCATCAACGATGTGGGCGAGATTACGCACGCCGTCGGCATTACGAACCGACGCTCCTCCAAACTTGTAAACCTTCATAGATTATCTTCTAAAATTGCATATATTGGGCACAAAGGTATTAATTTTTGCCATAGATACTCTCTTTTTTCGCATATTTTCGTATCTTTGGAGAACGAATGTGGCATAATTATGTGCTGTCGGGGCGTAAATCCCCCTCAACAGGAACAAAAAAACCAATAAAATAGATCTTATGAAAAAATTACTCACTCTTTTGGTGTGTGTGGGCGCTGCCCTTACACTTCAGGCACAGGAGATCTCAATGGGCGGTGGCGGCGTTGAGAATCCCACTATCAATCCCGATAACTCGGTGACCTTCACCTTCCATGCCCCCAACGTGGCAACCATTGAGCTCGATGGCGAGTTTCTGCCTCCCCGCGAGATTCGCACACAGCAGGGCACTCGCACCACAACCCGCACTCCGCTGGCAAAGAGCGCTGATGGCGTCTTTACACTCACCACGCCTCCTCTGGAGTCGGATTTCTACACCTACAACCTCTATATGGATGGCGTTCGCGTAGTGGATCCCAACAACGTATATCAGAACCGTGATGTGGCTAACCTTATCAACTACTTCATCATCGGTGGTGGCCACGGCGATCTGTTCGATGTGCAGGATGTACCCCACGGCAACGTGTCGAAGGTGTGGTATCCCTCACCCCGTGCAAAGATGGCGCAGCGCCGTATGAGCGTCTATACCCCCGCAGGCTACAACCCCGCAGATCGTCGCACAAAGTACCCCGTGCTCTACATCATGCACGGTATTGGTGGTGACGAGAACGCCTGGATTGATGGCGGTCGCGTGCCTCAGGTATTGGACAACCTGATTGCTTCGGGTGCTGCCGAGAAGATGATTGTCGTTGTGACCAACTCAAATATGAGCCAGCAGGCATCGCCTGGTGATGCTCCTGCAAGCCGTCATCGTCCGCAGTTGATGGTTCCGGGCAATATGGATGGTCAGTTCGAGGAGAGCTTTTTGGATGTAGTGGAGTTCATCGAGAGCAACTACAATGTATATAAGGATAAGGCTCACCGTGCTTTGGCAGGTTTGTCGATGGGTGGTTTCCACACGATTTACATCTCAGCCAACTATCCCGATCTGTTCGACTATGTATGTCCTTTGTCTGCTGCTATCGTTGCTCCTCAGGGCGACCGCGACAGCTACATCTACAAGGATCTGGATGCCAAGTTGGCCGTTCAGTTCAAGAAGGCTCCCAAGCTCTATTGGATCGCGTGCGGTAATGCTGACTTCTTGGTGAACAACAACAAGGAGTTTATGAAGAAGATGGACGAGAAGGGATATAAGTACGAGTACGTTGAGACCGAGGGTGGCCACACCTGGAAGAACTGGCGCAACTACCTCACTATGTTCGTACCTCGTCTTTTCAAGTAAGCGAATAATAGAGATCAAAGATGATCTATCGTTTTGATATTCTGCCCTCCACAAACGATGAGGCTACGGCCCCGCAGTATGTGGAGGGCGATATAATCGTTGCCGAGCGGCAGAGTGCCGGTCGAGGACAGCGTGGCCATCGGTGGGAGAGCTGCCAGGGTGAGAATCTCACCTTCTCGCTGGTTCTGGAGCCTCGGTTTCTGAATCCCTCGCACCAGTTCCTCATCTCGGAGGCTGTGGCGCTTGCCGTCTGCGATATGCTGATGACCTACGGTATTGAGGCCCGAATAAAGTGGACCAACGATATATATGTTGGCGATAGGAAGCTCTCTGGCATACTCATTGAACACAAGCTGCAGGGCGCGTCCCTGGCACGCACAATCGTGGGCATAGGTCTGAATATCAATCAGACGGAGTTCTCTGCAGATCTTCCTAATCCCGTATCGATGGCGCAGATTGCGCATCGCTGCTTCGACCGCGAAAAAGTGCTTGGAGAATTATCCGAACGGCTTATGCGCCGCTATGCCCAACTGCGTGATGGCGAGCAGGATGCGCTTCAGCAGGATTACCATTCCCGACTCTATCGTCTTGATCAGGTGCATTGCTATGCCCTGCCCGATGGCAGTCGTTTTCGAGGTACGATACGAGGTGTCGAACCTACGGGTGCGCTCTGCATAGAAAAAGAGATGGGCGAGCTGCAGTCGTTCCTTTTCAAGGAGGTGGAGTTTGTCATCCAGTGTCGATAGGTTGCAGGAATAGGGCGCAATGTGAAAATATTGTTATTTTTCACCTCCGGAGCAGTAAAATCTGGGTAAAAATTCTTTGTCATAAAGAAATAACCGCTATCTTTGTAAGAGTTAACGTGCTTCATTATCACCCGTAGGGTGGCTGCGAGTCACGGACAAGGATAAGAGACTATTAAAACCATATAACTATGAACATTCCTTCTAATTTGAAGTATTCGAACGACCACGAGTGGTGTCGTGTCGAGGGCGAGTTCGCCTATGTAGGTATTACCGATTTTGCTCAGAGCCAGTTGGGCGATATCGTATTCGTTGACGTTCCCACCGTAGGTGAGACTCTCGCTGCTGGTGAGGTTTTCGGCTCTATCGAGGCTGTTAAGACCGTTAGCGACGCTTTCATCCCCGTAGGTGGCGAGGTTGTTGAGTTCAACGACGCTGTTGACGCTGATCCCGCATTGGTAAACTCAGATCCCTATGGCGAGGGCTGGATGATCAAGGTTAAGATGTCTGATCCTGCTGATTATGACGCTCTGCTCACCCCTGAGGCATACGCTGAGCTCATCGGTTAAGTATTTCATTCAAACCATATAACAAAGTAAAAACAATTATGTCAAAAGTAACAGTTATCGGCGCCGGTATGGTTGGCGCAACTTGCGCTAACGTATTGGCTGCTCGCAACGTAGCAGACGAGGTAGTGCTTATCGACATCAAGGAGGGCCTCTCAGAGGGTAAGATGCTCGATATGTATCAGGCTGCTGCTACTACCGACTCAAAGGTGAAGTTGGTTGGTTGCACCAACGACTACAAGAAGACAGCAAACTCTGACGTTGTAGTTGTAACTTCTGGTATTCCCCGCAAGCCGGGTATGACTCGTGAGGAGTTGATTGGTACCAATGCCAACATCGTTAAGAGCGTAGTATCACAGGCTTTGGCTCACTCGCCTCGCGCAATCTTCGTTATCGTGTCTAATCCTATGGACACCATGGCTTACTTGACTTTGAAGTCAACTGGCCTTCCCAAGAACCGTGTAATCGGTATGGGTGGTGCTTTGGATTCATCACGTTTCCGTTGCTATCTTGCAAAGGCTGCTAACGCTAACATCCACGATGTAGACGGTATGGTTATCGGTGGTCACGGTGATACCACTATGATCCCCTTGATCTCAAAGGCTACTATTAAGGGTGTTCCCGCATCGCAGTTCATCTCAAAGAAGAAGCTCCAGCAGGTTGCTGCCGACACTATGGTTGGTGGTGCAACATTGACAGGCCTTCTTGGCACATCAGCTTGGTACGCTCCCGGCGCAGCAGCAGCATCTGTTGTTGAGTCAGTTTTGGGCGACCAGAAGCGTATTATCCCCTGCAGCTGCTACCTGGAGGGTGAGTATGGCCAGAGCGACATCATGATTGGTGTTCCCGCTGTTATCGGCCGCAAGGGTATCGAGAAGATCGTTAAGATCGACCTTAACAAGGAGGAGCAGGCTCAGTTCGAGGCTTCTGCTGATGCCGTTCGCAAGGTTAACCAGATCTTGGTTGATACCAAAGCTATCTAATCAAAACGGATAGCAAACAAAAAAAAGAAAAAATAATTGGGTAAGAAGTTCCCCGCCGCAAGGTGGGGAACTTTTTTTGTGCAATATCCTGCGGGGTGTTGTTTTTTGTGTGATAAATTTTTAATTTTGTATAGCCGAGCAATCGGCATACATATTATATGAAAGTGTTTTAGCGCGATCTTTAACTGTAAATGTGGAAGTTTTCAGAACAAAGAGACAACGACAACACTCATT
>JAGBYV010000154.1 GCA_017628595.1 Alistipes sp. | reverse complement strand
ACAGGCGCAGAACCCCACTCCCGAGCAGGTAAATGTCCGCGTAGCGGAGTTGCTCAATACGGCGGACTATGTCACTCTGGCTAAGGAGTTGCCCGCTGTGCGCGAGATGGTGGTAAAACCCCTGCTGGCACTCTCCGATGCACTGGTGGCACATAGCGAAGGCCGCTTTGAGGATAGCAACAAGGCTATAGAGGAACTCGCTCATTATCCCGAGGAGTTGGGTCAGGGAACTCTCTTCGGAATGTCCAACTATGCGCTAATCAACAATCTCTGCATGGAAAATTATTCGCAGGGAGCTAAGGTCGCACGACAGCTTCTGGAGTCCCTGCCCGATACCGACGATGCCGAGCCATCGCGCCGTGGCTTGCTCTCTCTGTTGCGTTGGATGGATGCTTTGGCCGAGCGGGAGAAGGTGGAGGTCGTGCGACCTCAAAAGGATGTGGTGCTTTCAGTCGAGCGTCGCCCGATAGGTCGTGGCGAGCACCTTATCGTAAAGGCTACGGTGAATGGCGTAAGCCAAGATTTCATATTCGATACGGGTTGTAGCCACGCAAACTTCATCTCTCGCGAGGTAGCCGAGCGTCTGGGCGTGGAGATTGTCGCCGATTCGATCATCACGCAGGGCGTAGGTGGCTCAGGCTATGTTCAGCTGGGAGTGTTACCCGAGATGCGCCTTGGCGATGTGGTGATTAAGAATCCTACGTTCCTTGTTGCCGAGCACCTCATCCCCGAGCACGCCGAGGTTGAGGGTATGTGCGAGGCTGTGCTGGGTACCCACGTTATCCGTAAGCTGGGCGAGGTGCGCTATGAGCGCAATGCCAGTCGTATGGTTTTGCCCGCTGGGCCAGGCACTACCGTAGAGCGCAATATTGTCTGCGACAATGGCACATACTATCTTGTATGCGCTCAGGCTGGCGAGCAGCTGCTCCTGCACTTTGATACGGGCAATGTCAAGAGCCAGCTATCGTCACGATACTTTGCTCGTTTTCAATCTCATGTTGAGGCCGAGGGTGGCGATGTAGAGCGCTCACGAAGCGGTGGCTTTGGTGGTGTTGTGTGGAATGATGTGCGCACGCTGCCGCAGGTGGAGTTGCAGGTAGGCAGTAAGAGCGTTACGCTGCATCAGGTGGCCGTGGATATGACTGATGGCTCGGCGCTGATGAACTACGACGGCGCGGTGGGAGTCGATCTGCTCACTGCATCGGAGCGAGTGAGCTTCGATTTGGAGAAAATGTATTACAGAATAGATAGATAAAAATGGGAAAACTCTTTCATCGTCTGCTCTATCGCCTGCTCTCGCTGGAGGGCTACCTGCGAGTTGTGAGCCGCCTCTTCTTCCTTAACCGCTGGTTGGGGCTGGGACGCACGGGGCGAGCCCTGGAGTATAACTACTACCTGCCACAACTGGTCCGCAGGGGCGATGTTGCTATCGATATAGGCGCAAACCTCGGTTACTACACCCGCCCGCTGGCAGATATTGTGGGCGCTGAGGGTAAGGTCTATGCCGTAGAGCCTGTGCCCGTGATCTTCTCGGTGCTGGAGCGTAATGTGCGTGGGTGTAAGAACGTACATCTTCTGAACTATGCTCTCGGAGCCGAGGAGTGCGATGTGGAGATGGCTAACGACTCGGTTGCCGAGGTGGGCTATTTCGGCACGGGACGCAACTTCGTAAGCGAGGGTGCGCTGTCCAGATCGGCCGTGCGTTTTACTGCTCGTATGCGTCGGGGTAGCGATCTGTTCGGTGGATTGGAGCGCATAGATTTTATTAAGTGCGATATTGAGGGTTACGAGCGTGTTGTAATACCCGAACTACGTCCGCTTATCGAGCGTCATCACCCTACGGTGCTCATCGAAACCGACGGCGATACGCGCTACGAGATAATCAAAATGTTCAGCGAGATGGGCTACCAGGCCTATATGCTGGATGCGGGCCGCGAGGTAGCGCTCGATGCAGATAGTGATAAAGATATAATTTTTAGATTTGAATAAATCGAAACATTCGAAAGCCTGATCTTAGAATTGCAACTGCGACCATAGGTCGCAATCAGGCTTGATAAGAGCGGATAGGAGAATTTATTGCAAGAACATAAATTAGAACCATATAACCATAGAAATAGTTATGAGAATAGATATTATAACCGTTGTGCCCGAACTGTTGGATTCGCCACTGCACGAGTCTATCCTGAAGCGTGCACAGGAGAAGGGATTGGTGGAGATTGTTGTGCATAATCTGCACGACTACGCCCACGACAAGCGCAAGACTACGGACGACTACCCCTTTGGTGGCGAGGCAGGCATGGTGATCAAGTGCGAACCCGTATTCGAACTTGTCGAGAAGTTGCAGTCGGAGCGTACATACGACGAGATTATCTACACCTCGCCCGATGGTCTGACCTACAACCAGCACGAGGCTAACCGTCTGTCGATGTGCGAGAATATCATCATCCTCTGCGGTCATTATAAGGGCATCGACCACCGCATCCGCGAGCACCTCATTACGCGCGAGATCTCTATCGGCGACTACGTGCTGACGGGTGGCGAATTGGCGGCCTGCATTATTGCCGATTCGGTCGTAAGACTTCTGCCCGGAGCCATTGGCGACGAGGCTTCGGCGCTGACGGATTGTTTCCAGGATGATCTGTTGGCTCCGCCCGTATATACCCGCCCTGCCGAGTTCCGCGGTTGGCGTGTGCCCGATGTGTTGTTGTCGGGTAACTTCGCCGAGATAGAGAAGTGGCAGGAGGAGCAATCTTTCGAGCGCACCAAGCGCCTGCGTCCCGACCTTCTTGAAAAAATGTAGAAAGAGTATGAAATATTACATTATTGCAGGTGAACCCTCGGGCGACCTGCACGGCTCATACTTAATGAAGGGCTTGCTCAAGTCCGACCCCGAGGCTGAGTTCCGCTTCTGGGGTGGCGATATGATGGCGGCTGTGGGAGGCAAGGAGAATCTTGTCAAGCACTACCGCGAGATGTCGTTCTTCGGCTT